>NZ_NFKZ01000026.1:0-25690 GCF_002160635.1 Lactobacillus gallinarum | reverse complement strand
GCTAGAATTTGAATTGGTCATGAAGATCTTCCTTTCTTGATTTTTCGTCACTTCAAGTTTAGGTCTTCATGGCCTTTTTGTTTAACACTTAGTGTTGCACTTCAATTTTAAATCCGGGATTTGATTTAAGACAGAAAAAAGCTGATATCCTAATTCACAGAACAAAGTTTTATCAGCTTTTTTCATTTTTTAATATTAAAAAACAAACCTTTTCTCAATGTTTAGCACTAGCTATATAGTAATCATTCATAAGAACAGACTTCGACCAAGTTTCCATCTGGATCCCTAGTATAGCAGAAGTCATTTTTCCATGTGCACCATGCTTCTCTACTGGGCCCGAAATAATCTCTTGATTATTTGATTTATACTTAGCTATCACATTTTTAATAGGTTGATCAGTTTGAAGACAAAAATCAAAAACTCTCGTTTCCAATTGTTTAGCCACAATTGCGTTAACCCCATTAGTCTTTTTTCTCAGTCGAATTAATTGATCACCACATTGAAGAGAAACGAAGCCATTTTGTTCATCAACAATAGGCAATCCTAGAATTTCATGATAAAAATTCTTAGATTTATTTAAATCAGTCACAGTAATTACAAAATGATCCAAAGCAATAATTGTCATATTTTTACTGCTTTACATAAGTTATATTATTAAACGTGTTTATTTTTGGAACGATAAATCAATGGAATAACTTGTTTTTCAAATTCTGAGCTCTTAATTGGAATAATTATATCATCATCAACATTAAAAAGCTTAAGCTGTCCTTTTACTTTAATCGGATCAATCAAATTCTTAAGTTTAATGTACCAATAATAGCATTGATCGACATCATTCCAGTCTATTCGATACAGATCCATCACGCAAAGTGCATATCCTGGTGCAGAATTCGGCACTCTTTTTGCCGTAGAGCACATCAAAATTGGTCCACGATAATTAGTTTTCCACGTGCGATATTCTATTTTCTTGGTGCCGTTAATCATCTGCATGATATAGTCACCACGCACAGACAAGGCTTTCATTATTTGTCCCAGTGCTCTTTGATAAATTTTTCTCGGCCACCTGCTTCTTCCATTGCATAACGAAGTGGGTCTTTTTTATAGAAATCTTGGTGATATTCTTCTGCTGGATAAAATGGTTGAGCTGGTTCAATTTGCGTTACAATCGGATCATCGAACTTGCCGCTTTCGGCTAATTCTTGTTTGGACTTCTCCGCAGCTTCCTTCTGTGCTGGTGAGTTATAGTAAATTACGGGACGATATTGATCGCCGCGATCTTGGAACTGCCCCATTGCATCCGTGGGATCAGTAACCTGCCAATAATATTGAAGCAACTTTTGATAAGGCATTTTTTCAGGATCGAAAGTAATTTCAACGGCTTCTGTATGCCCAGTTTTACCCGTGCAGACTTCTTCGTAAGTTGGATTGGCAACATGACCACCAGTATACCCACTAACTACCTTTTCTATTCCGGGCAGCTTATCAAATGGACTCACCATGCACCAAAAGCATCCCCCAGCAAAGATTGCCGTGTCTAATGCGCCTTTAAGCTTGGTATCAGTGATTTTCGTTTGTTCGTTATTCTCCGTCATTCTCTCATAACCTCCTAAATTCCGTGAAGTTTTCGGTTTTTTTCGGTTTTCACTCTTAAACCGAATTATAAACTAGATTATAATAATTTTTCATAATTTTTTAAAATAAAATGCAAAAAGCCACCCAAGAAGGTCTTTCATCCTTCTAAATGGCTTTTTTACTACATATCTTTTGCAGATTTCGTCAAATCATTCTTATCTGAAATCCAAGTAAACAATGGCAAATCAATATGACCATTTTCGTCAATTGAATTCATTACTTTTTCCATAAAGAATTCCTGCCAATGCTTATCTGGTTGTACACCGGGATGACCTAATTGAGGAACTAGCCATCCTTCACTCAATGGCTTGATTGGATTAAGACCTACTACCATCCCAATAGTATAGTTTGAAAAATCAAAACTGCCTTCGACTACTTTCCATTTAGGATTTTTCATTAATTCAGGTTGCAATTTATTTAACATTTCAGGCGGAATTTTACCCTCAGTAATTGCCATTCTGCCCTTAATTGGGCCATTTTTCTTTTCAAATTCTTGCAAAGTGCCTTGCATAAATAATTTTTGCCCCAATTGATCAAATTTCTTCTCTTCTTTTAACATAGTTAATTAATCAACTTCCTTTAATATGCTTAAGCTTTATTATACAGAATTTTATCAATGAAAAAAGCTTTCAAGATTCAATTAAACCTCTTAATCTTACATCTATAATCTAAATAGTTTAGTCACGCCCTTAGATTTAGTAGATAATATAAATATCATGAAAAAGTTTTTATATTTTATAATTTTACCGATATTAATTTTATTCATTCTATATTTTTATTTACCTTTAAAAATTAATCCGTTAAAAAACGGATCTATCGTGTTAAAACCTGCACCAGTAACTACTTACACTAATGTTCAAACTAAATTGGCTGGACCCCATGATTTTCCAATTTATCGCAATATTTCTAAAGACGGTGGTATCAATGCTTTCACTTCTACCAAGGATTTCAGGAACGGTTTGCTTCAATCTCTTAAATCAGCGCAAACCAAGCAAGGGCGTTTTTATCAATTAATAGTCAACGGTAGACAAATTGGTTGGGTTAATGAAAAATTCTTTTTACGTAGCAAACTACTTGCGGCAAAGCATGTATCTTTAACTCGTAATCCCTATTCCTCTTTCCCAGTGAGGGATGCAATTTCTTATATTGCAGACAAGCACGGCACTTTAATCGATCCTAAAAAAGTATTTGCATCCCAAAATTTTTTAAATTCTACAACTCCTGGGAAATTTACAATTAAATTAAAATACCATCATTTAAAAACAACAATCAACGTTCATGTTAGACCTAATTTAAACGAAGGCATTACTGTCGCAAACAGAACCGCTATTGCTGGACCTTCTTTAGTAAAAACGTTCTCTGGTAGTTCTAAATCTTCTTCTCCAAATTGGAATCCCGAAAATAATTATCAGCCTGAAACCGAAATTAATAGATATTATGATAATAAGCATAATTTGATGATAACCCAATTTTACCAACCTCGTTTTCATTCATTAACGCCCCAACCTACTCCTCTTAATCAAATAGGAGTTATTCCTCAAGGGATCAGCCTTAAACAAAATCAATTAACTGTTTCATATTTCAGTGAACCTAACGTTGAATGGGGACATCTAGTTACTTATAATCTCAATCATTTGTCCGATCCACTTAAATCACAAAATTTACTTACTATGAAGTGGCGAGAATTTAAAAACACATCACGCAATATTGCAGTATCTCCATATATGAAGCTGGGGCACGGACAATCTATCGGCATGACTAAAAAATATATTTATGTACTGGCTAGCAGCAACAAAGAAACTAATCCCGATAAATCCGAAGAAATTTTTCAAATTTCTAGAAAAAACTACCAAATTAACCATCTTTGGACTATAAAAGTATGGAATCGTTCTAGCTATTATCCACGCTATTTTCATAACGCTTGCTTTATTAATAGTCACTTAATGTACGCTACTTTTCATAATGCCAGCAAAGGATTATATGAATACTGGAAATTAAGTCGAAACGGAAATACATGGATGCCAACAGAAATCGGAACAACTCAATCTGATTTTGTAAAAAACAATTCACCTCTACAAAGCTTTACCTCTAGTCGTTCTAAGTTTTACCTAGCTTTTAACGATAATTTATTCATAATTACCCATCCAGGAAAACTCATACAACACTACCAATTTCATACCTTGCGCGAAACCGAAGGGATAGCTGTAGAAAATGATCGCCCTTATATTGAATTAGCACGCAGACCCGAATTGCTACAAATAAAAAATCAACAAAATAAAAAGAATTGATAATCACAAATTAACTATGATTATCAATTCTTTTTTATTATCTTATCTAAATCACAACTGCTAAAGCCTCATACGGCTTTAAGATGATCTCTTGTTTAAATTGGTTACTGTTATGTTCATAATTGCTAATTAAAACTTGATAGTTCTTATTAACATATTCTTTAGGTAATTTAGCCTGACATTCCTTGCCATAGAAGTTAGTAAAGACTACTAATTTTTTATCACTGTTATCTAAGAAGCGTTCATATGCAAAAACTTGTGGATGATCCTTCAAGAACATCTTAATATGCCCATAAGAAATTAACTTTTCATTCTTACGCAACTTAATTAGTTTTTGATAATAGTCAAAAATTTCGCCACTTGCTAGTTCTTTCTCTACATTAACTTGATTTTGATCAGTTGGCATCAGCCATGGCTTTACATCACTAAAGCCAGCATATTGACTATCATCCCAATGCATTGGCACACGTGAATTATCTCTTGCCTTGGTCTTAATGATTTTTAAAGCTTTCTTTTCTATTTGTCCTCCATCAATGTTATATATATTATAACCAATCATACACAAAAACGAGTCTGCAAAGGACACGTTTTTAATTTTCCATTCAAATTCTTTCCAATAATCAGCTATTTACTATACAGACAATTTCTTTGCTACAATAATAAAGATCCATGAGGAGTGATTTTTATGTTATATCCATACGCTGAATTCCCAGGCGAATTATCAATTACGTATTCTCAAATAATTCCCGATCCATCCCAAAAAGACGGTATTAAAATTTATGTACATTTTGAAAAACCAACCGATTATGGCTTCAAGGAAGCCCGCTACACTCTTCCTGACTATAAGGAAGTTTATAATTATAACTTTACTTATTCAGAAACAAAGAACAACATAGAAATCCTTAAAAGAAATGCACCATTAATTATGGAATGTGCTAAAGAAGAAAAACAGTAAATCCATTCTCTCTACACAAAAGCGAGTCCCAAAAAAGACCCGTTTTTTTATCTATTCAAATTGTTTCCAATAATCAGCTAAATACTGTGTAGTCAAACTGTCAGGATTCTTAACCAATTCTCGCGGCATCCCTTCAGCCACGATTCTACCACCAGCTTTACCGCCGCGTGGTCCAAGATCCAAAATATAATCACTGCTTACAATCAAATTCAAATCATGTGTGATCGTGATAATGGTTGCACCTTGATCAAGCAATTTTTGCATCACGGTTACCAAAACCTTCACATCTAAGGGATGCAAACCGATCGTTGGTTCATCGAAGACAAATAAAGTATCATCTTGCTTATGACTCAAGTGAGTTACTAGCTTCAACCTCTGGGCTTCACCACCAGATAAGGTTGGTGTACTTTCACCTAAATGCAGGTAATCCAACCCTACTTCTTTGAGTAACTTTAATTCACGTTCGATCTTTGGTACCTTTTTAAACACAGGCAAGGCTTCATTAATATCCAAATTAAGCATATCAACAATCGACATCTCATGCCACTTAACTTGCTGAATTCTCGGATTGTAACGTTCACCATGACAAGTTGGACATGTCTGCTGCATATCTGGTAAAAATTGAATATCTAATGTAACAATTCCAGTTCCACCACAAGTAGGACATGCACCTTCTTTATTGTTATAGGAGAAGTAACTTGGCGTGTAATGCTTTTCTTTTGCTAACGGCTGACGAGCAAAAAGCTTACGCAAATTATCCATGATTGAAGTATAAGTAGCAACCGTTGAACGGGTACTCTTGCCAATCGGTGTCGCATCAACACTAACTACATTATGGACAGGTGAAACGAATTTCTTAATTTGTTTCGGTAACTTTTCACCCTTAGCTTGTGCCTCAATAGCCGGAACTAAAGAATCTAAAATCAAACTGGTCTTACCCGCTCCAGAAAAGCCAGTTACTGCAGTAATTTGATTAATCGGAATTCCTGCTTTAATATCATGCAAGTTGAAATAATGCTCCACTTCAAATTTGATTTGATCAGGGTTAATCTTATCAGTCGTTTTTCTTGCCATTAAATCAGCTGTTCCATTTAAGTATGGAGCAATCAAAGACTTTTTATTGTTTTCAAGTTCTTGCGGTGTCCCTTGAGCTAAAATTTGCCCACCCTGGTCACCAGATCCTGGTCCGATTTCGATAATCTCATCGGCTGCCTTAATAATGTCGGCATTGTGATCAACTACGACCAATGAATTGCCTTGTGCAACAAGTTTACGTAAAACTTTAATCAAACCATCGACATTAGCCGGATGAAGACCGATAGAAGGTTCGTCTAATACATAAAGAACACCGGTGGTTTCTGTTCTCAGAGTCCGAGCCAATTGGATTCTCTGTAACTCACCAGTTGAAAGCGTATTTCCGGCACGTGCCATGGCTAAGTAGTCCAACCCTAAATCAAGTAGCGGCTGCAAATTATTGATGAATTCTTTAATCAATGAAGAAGCCATCTGATGCATTTCTTCTGGTAACTTAGCTAAAACTTCCTTACTCCAAGCTGGCAAGTCACCCAATTGCATATGTTCGACTTCATCAATATTTTTACCATTAACCAACTGCTTAAGTAGCTCAGGACGAAGTCTAGTACCATGACAGACTGGACAAGTTGAATAAGTAAAGAATTCCGCAATTCTTTTTTGTGCTCGTTCACTCTTGCTACTCTTTGCTGAACGCAGGACTGCCTGGTGCGCATTTTCATAAAGAGCATTGAAGTCGTGAAAAACTCGACCAGTACCGGATAAGAAGTCCATCTTGTATTTCTTTTCTGGACCGTTCAAGACAAAGTCTTTTTCTTTTTTAGTTAAATCCTTAAATGGAACATTAATGCGCACTCCTGCATGCTGGGCAACGCTTGGCATAAAATTACGTCCTGGCAATGACCACGAAGCAACCGCGCCGTCTTCGATGGACAGATTTTCATCAGCAATCAACTTATTTTCATCAAGTTGACGCACCTTCCCTGTACCGCCGCATTCAGTACATGCTCCATCTGAATTGAAGGCGAACTCTTCTGCACTTGGAACATAAAACTTAACACCACAGGTTTGGCAGGTAATCCGTCCCATTTCTTCGCCAGGCTTGGACATTGCTTCGGCAATTGCTAGACTCGGTGCGACTCTATGACCGTTGGGACAAACAGGCGAACCAAGCCGTGAAAAAATCAAACGCAAAACATTAAAGGTCTCAGTTGTTGTACCAACGGTTGCTCTTTCATTTGGAACGCTGGGGCGCTGACGTAAAGCCAGCGCTGAAGGGATATGCTTAACTGAAGTTACATCAGCCCGCGCACCTTGCTTGATTCTTCGCCGCATATATGTAGAAAGCGCATCAAGATAACGACGCGATCCTTCTTCATAAAGAATTCCCATGGCTAGGGATGACTTTCCAGAACCAGATAAGCCTGAAATAGCGACGAATTTATGGAGTGGAATATTGACATCAATATTCTTTAAGTTGTGAACTTTTGCTCCTCTAACTTCAATTTGACTTGGTAATGCCATATTGTTCCTTTCTATTTAATAATGTTTTTTAAAAATTAAAATGCTTCTGAAAAACCGGTTTTTGCCTTAAATCGTAAACTGAACCATCAATCGGCGTAATCGCAAAGGGACGCAATGTACTTCTACTTGATCTTGAATCAGCCGAATCAATCTCGACCATTTCAGGATGTACTTGATAGATTTGATCCATGTATGAATCATCAACTTCCTCTACTTTACCATTGACAGTTACAGCTACTGAATTCATTGTTTCTGTTCCTTTTAAGCCAGTAATTGAAATAAAGGGATGCTTTTTTAATCTATTATAGAATGCACCATTTACAATAGTCGAAAAGATTAAACGATTTTGTTTATCAACTAATTCAATATCAGCCGCATTACTGCGAGGATGCCCAAATCCCTGCATGAACATCTAGCCGAAGAAGCAGATGAAGAAAATGTATCTCTTAACTCATATATTGTTAGTAAACTTGCTCAAAGTTAATACAATCAAAAAATAAAGGTTGATCAAATTTCATCAAGAGTTGATCAACCTTTTTACCTAAACAATAAATACCAAATTGCATTAAAAGCCATACCGCCTAATGCCCACAGAACACAGGTCTTCGCGCGGAATTTATTGCGCTTAGCAATTGCGAAATAAATAGCCATGATAAAACCAATGAATGGAAACAAAAATGCCCAGAAAGCATCCCAATTTCCACCTTGATTTTGCGGTCTAGATTCTGGATAACGGCGATTGCGATATTTATCAAAGTAATAAACAATAAACCCAGCTCCGATTAGAGCTACTAAAATGATTAAACCTTCACGCATGATATTCTCTCCTATTTGTTCTGACCGTTACATCCAAAATAAAGGAAATTCCGATTTTTTGCAAATATTAGACAATGAGGAATCAAAGAAAAAAGCATTTATCGCGACAATCGATAAATGCTTTTTTAATTTATTTTACTTTAAAGTAGCGACGAGCAGTAATTTGATTATAGCCTTTTTGAAATTCTACTTTGACCTTACTGCGGTTTTCTAAGGTGAATATAATTACGCCATTTTTAATAGTCTTATGTGGTTTCAAATTATGTTCCATCTTACCTAAGCCCTTAATCAATGAGGATGAATTAGTCGCACCAGTAGTTAATTCCTGCCATTTTCCATGAACTTTTTGATAAGCGTTAACGCCAGAATAGTTCATCAACATGTCACTCTTAACTGTCCTTTTACCATGGTTAGTAACATTTACCCAAAGCACTAAGATTTTCTTACTTGCTTCTTCTTAATGTGAAAAGTGAGTGAACCACTTTTGACAGTCTTCGAAGCCGCCTGCACAGTCTGAGGTTGAGAAACGACTGGAGCAACGGTCCCTACCGAAGCGGTAAGGCTAATGCAGCGGCACCGAATTTGATAAATTTTTTCATAATAAAACCTCCGTTATGTTTTTAAAAATTCTATCCACGTTTCATCATATCAAAGACTTACATTATACGGCAAGTGCGTGTTCTGAGCATTCTGTTTATTTTCTGGAGATGTTATTTATCATTTTTGATAATTTTCATCACGCTTGGTGCAATTAAGCTTTGTTCCAAAACTAAATCAACTGGCTTATAGTCAGGATCAATACATTCATCCCAATATTCAAGGTGCTTTTTGTCGATATAACTCTCTGACTCTTCGACCGCACTACCATTTTCGCCCTGTACTGAATACCAATAAAAGTATGTATAACCATCCTCATTTTCATCTTTAAAGACAGTCTCAACGTACATCTTTTCACCAGACATCGTGGCTACGGTATCTTCATGATGGCTATTCAAAAAATTCATCCATTCTTGTGCTTTTATTTCTTTACCTTTTTTAATTCGAAACCGTGTTAATTCGACTTGTGTCATTTTATCCTTCTATCTTTTTACCATTGATATATTTTCGCTTGGCATTAATCGCCATCTTCTTAACAACATCTTCACCTAAGTCACTACCCAGCATTTCAGAAATTCCTAAGAGAAAAATCGCTACATCAGTAAAGCAAAAAGTTGATTTTTCTTATTTTCTAGAACTACTTTTTGTAATTTCTACGTATCAATTTTCTGAAATTATCAACCTATCTTAAAGCCCATCCCTCAATGTCTCAAGCATTTTCTCACCAATCTGTTTAAACGGAAGATCCTCAATTTTTTCAGTATAATTAAAAATTCCGATCGCAGTTGTAAATATCAAATATTGTTTTGTTAAATCTGATAACTCATAATCTGAATTTTTATTCGAATATCCTCTTAAAAAAGCAGCAATCAAATCCAAATTCAATTTAAAGTCTTGATAAAACAACTTTATAAAATCTTGGTAAACAGGACCAAGTCTAGCCTTTTCAAAATCAATCAATACCAGCTTATCATTTACGTATTTATAATTTCTGATTCCAACATCCCCATGTAAAACAAATTTAGATTTAGTTAAAAGTTCATCTTGTATTTCTTTTTTATGATGCTCGAATTTTTTAGCTTCTGTTAATAATTGTCGCTTATAAGTGGAAGCATTAAAAGTATTAATTTCTGTTAAATAACCATCAAACTGATCTTTTACAATTTTAATTTTAGAAAATGGTTTTATTCTAGTATGAAAATCGCCTAAAACTTGCCCCATTTTAAAAGCTATGTCTGAAGTAATATTTTCATCTATGTCCTTAGGGCTAGTATCTTTTAGCACCAAGATATATTTTTGATCTAATGAAAGGGCAGCTAAAACACGATCATTTAGTTGCTCTGTTACCTTTTTCTCAGTGTACCAACCTTGTTTTTTGGCAAATTGTTTTACAAAGACTTTCTGTTGAAATAAATTACTATAACCAATAAATGTTCTATTGAGAGACTTATGAGAAATTGGTTTTAATTCGCCTTGCAAGTAGTTATTCAACTTTTTCTCAATTGTCATCTTATCCTTCTATCTTTTTAATTAAATATATTGCGTCGATCTTTCCTGAAAACTCTCGTCAAAATCAATCACGGTAATTTGATAATCTGTAATTTTATTGGGATCTTCTTCATATCCGTAACCGACATTAAATTGTGCAGCCATTTGACCAAGTAAATTCAAAATATCTATAAAATCTTCAAATTTGTACATATAAATCGTGTAACCATTTTGACACTCTTCAATTTTGCCATGATAGTTTGAATTAAGAGATATTGAAAGCTTATACCATTTCAAAAATCTCTTTTTCTTCTCAGCATTCATTATTTATCACTTAAATCCTACTTATAATCTCCGACCCGATATTCAAACCTGCACCATATGAACTTCTGCCCCAACCGCGACGATCATAATTATCCATATCTGCCAAAGTGTCCCCAGTAAATAAAATCTGCGCAAATTCAATACTTCTAAATTGTGCACATGCTGCTAATGCTGCACATTCCATCTCGACTGTGGCTGCTCCTAATTCTTTAAAATACGTAACTTTCTTTGAGGTTTCTCTAAAAAAGCCATCTGTAGTCCAAGTGACTATTTCATCATAGTTATATCCTAAATCTTTTATTTTAGTCTCAATTTCTGATAGAAAATTTGATTGCAAATCTACAAACTGGCCCGGTTCTTTATAATGAAAAGACATCCCCTCATCACGAATCGCTTTAACAGGAATAAACATTGCATTTTCAGGCAACCTCTTCAATGCTCCAGCATTACCAAACGCCAAAACTTTTCTAACACCATAGGCAATTAACCAATCTAGTAGCTTAACAGCAGCAGGTGCTCCCAATGGAGCTTGACATAAGGTGAATTTTTGATTATTAATTTCCACCTCATAAACTTGAGGTCTAAAAGAAATAGTTTTAAATTTACCTAGAACTTTATGAGGATGTTGTTCCAAAAAAGAATTAACCTCATCCTCTGGAACAAAAGCATATAGAAGTCTCGAGTGGAATTTATAAGGTAATTTCTCAAAAGTTGGCTCAAGCACTGCATGTTGGTCATTATCAAAATCTAAAATAAATGGTTTTTCACTCATCTCTATTCCTCCAAATCATAACCACCATTTTAACTACGCGGAATAACTCTTCTCCGTTTTTTATGACTAATCACACTCAACTTGAAAACCAGGATCTTTATATGCCTTAAAACAAGCCTCAATTTCATCAAGCGAATTTCTATCTGTACTCAAATTTTCTGGTAATTGATCATAAGCAAAATACTTACGAGTAGTTGTCTCAATATTTTTCTTGAATTCACCACCGAGTGGTTTACAAAGAAAGAAAACGTGAACGACATTGTATGGGTAAATGGCCTCACTATGCTTATTTTGATCATAGATTCCGATAACTCTTTCAACTTCAATATCGAGTCCAGACTCTTCTTTGGCTTCCTTAATACAGTTTTCTTTAACAGACATATTAACTTCACACCAACCACCTGGAAGAGACCAGCTACCATCATTTTCTTGAACTAGAAGAATTTTATTATCCTTAAAAATGGCGGCTCGTGTCCCAAGCTTGGGAGTTTGATAACCAATTTCATTACAAAACAGATCTTTAACTTTCTGTATTGGCAAGTCAGATTTATACGCCATTATCTCCGCAGAAATATCGCGAATTTCTTGATAGCGTTCTAAATCAAAGTTATCTTTTCCGTAAGTTAGCCCAGCCTGTGCCAAGCTTTGCAATCTTTTCGCCCACTCAATTAATAAATCTTTATCTTCCATAGTTACACCCTACTTAAAATCTGTGAACAAATCTTCAATCCAGCACTGTGAGAATCGCTACCCCAATCACGTTCATCATAATTTTCAATATCTGCAAGCGTATCCGCAGTAAACAAAATTTGCGCAAAATCGACATTTCTAAATTGGGCACAGGCCGCCATTCCGGCGCACTCCATTTCAACTGTCGCAGCACCTAGTTCTCGAAATTGCTTAACTCTATCAGGAGTTTCTCTAAAGAAACCATCAGTCGTCCAAGTAGTTATTTCATCGCAGTCTAATTTCATGTCTGTAATTATTTTTTCGATCTCATTAAGGTAATCAGACTTCATATCAATGAATTGTCCTGGCTCTTGGTAGTAAAAAGAAGTCCCTTCTCCTCTAATAGCCCTGACTGGTAAAAACATCTCATTCTCTGGTAAATCGATTAATGCCCCCGCATTGCCAAAAGCTAATACTTGTTTTACTCCATACGCAATTAGCCAATCTAATAATTGAGTTGCAGCCGGAGCTCCCAGTGGTGCCTGACATAGTGTTAATTTTTCATTATTTATTTCAATTTCATAGATATCTGGTTGAAAAGAAACAGAATCAAAGCTACCTAAAATTTTATGCGGCACTTGTTTTAAGAAGCTATCGATATCTTCCTTGGGTACAAATGCATACACTAATTTTCCATGAAACTTAAATGGGAATTGATCATGGTTAGGTTCAATAACTGCATGCTCATTACTATCAAAATCTAAAATAAAAGGTTTCTCACTCATACCTATCCCTCCAAATCATAACCACCATTCCGGTGTTAATTCACCTAATGTCATTACTTTATTGTTCTTATAATCCATCATTACTTCAATATCCTGATAATCTTTTTCCATCATTTGAACCATGAATTCGCGGCAGGCACCACATGGCGCACCATTTTTACCATCAGACATAAGCGCCAATACACGTGAGATTTTAGTTTCACCATTAGTAATCATATTAAAAAGCGCATTTCTTTCAGCGCATACGCCTAAAGTACAGGCTGTGTCAACACACACTCCGGTATAAATCTTCCCCGATTTTGACAATACTGCAGCGGCCACACCACCGGCTTCCATATGATCGGATATTTCATGGAAGCCCTGTACTTTTTTGGCTGCTTGAAACATCTTCTGCCAAGTAGAGTCAGGAGCTAATCTATTTTTAACGTCTTTCATTCTCTTCTCCTTTAGTAAAAAATGCTTTAACCTTTACATAAATTGCAATCCAAATAACTAAACTTAGTAGCCAGAACCAGGAATTATTGGTTATCGTCAACGAGACTCCATTATTTACCATCAAGTTCATTTTTATACCAAAAATTAGCTCAATAGTATGTAATCGCACGTGCGTCCACAATGAAAAAACAAAGTACAGCATAATGCAAGTGCACCAAATTCCTACTGCTTTAAAAATATTTTTTACAATTGTATTCATCTTAATTATTCCAATTCCATCGTGTCCTCAGAAAAAACGATTGGAAATTCATCAGACCATTTCTCAGTCCTTGTTTCGGTTACCTTAAAGCCAAATTTCTGATACAAATTCTTGGCGCGTTCATTATCAGCAAACACGGCTAATCTTACTGGTCGCGGCAGCTTCGCCAGAGCGGTCTTCATCAATGCGGAACCAATGCCTTTTCCCTGCATCCCTGGCAAAACATACAAGAAATCTAAACGGCGTCGTCCAAGACCGACAAATCCAACTACTTGCTCATCTTTTTCAGCAACGTAAATATCACAGGACAAAAAATACTTGAGATATGGTGCATCTTTTAACGAAATAAAAACTTGTTCCATCCCTTCTGCTTCAAGTTCCTGCATTCGTCCTTCATCCATGACTTTAGCAAGTTCATCAAAGTCTTCTGCTTTATATTTTCTAATCATGACTTCTGTCAAAACCAAATGCACCTCTTTCATTAATTTATTATAAGAAATAGATTGTTTTTTTTAATTCTATCATATATAATTTTAATCAACATACTAAATTGTTGAAATGAGGAAATCGAGATGAGAAAAGCAACTAAGTTTATTCAGCTACTTCTGATAGTTTTAACTTTACTAGTTGGTTCATTTTGTGCTACGACAGCGTGGATGGCCTTCAATAATGGTGATCAAAAAGTTATGTTTGTCGCACTAATTTGTGCATTAATCTGCTTTGTTGGCGCTATTGCTTACTTAAAAATGATTCTAAGTCCAGCCAAAGAAGAAACTGAGGAAGATCATCAGATAAAAGTTTCTGCAGCATATCAAACTCTTTCAATTTTAGATCACGTGACTATTGGCGCAAGTATTATTTCAATAATTGTGTCTACTTACTTAAAAAATTCTAATTCCACCAGTTCTCAATATGCATTAATTGTCTCTTTAACGCTTCTTGCAGTTTGGCTGTTAGGCAGTATAATCAACATCATTTGTTTATTTTGATCTCCGGAGAGATAAAGAAAAGCCGCTAACAGCGGCTTTTTTTACACTTAAATCTCGATGATCTGATTAAATTCCTCCTGATTTTCCTTATGAAGCTGGTGACTAACAAAAATTACTGTTACGTCTTTCAATCTTAAAAAGCTGTCTTCTACTTTAAGGGCACTAGCCTTATCCAAATTGCTTGTACTTTCATCTAGAAGAAATACTTGGCGATTTCTTAACAAACCTCTAGCTAGAGCTAATCTTTGCTTTTGCCCACCGGATAAATTCGTTCCATTTTCACTTACTTTAGTTTCGAGTCCATTAGGTAATTTTTGTACAAAACTCCATAAATCTGCTTTCTTTAGAGCTTCCTTGAGTTGATCAATAGTAAAGATTTCACCTAAGCATAAATTGTAGCGAATAGTATCATTGAATAAATAAGGAGTTTGATTGACATAGAGTAGATATTTACGAATAGCAGAATAACTCAGGTCTCTCTCTTCAACCTGATTTAACTTCAAACTGCCAGAATAATTAGGAATTTGTCCTGAGATAATCTTCATAAAAGTACTTTTTCCACTACCTGACTCTCCATAGATACCAATTTTCTGTCCAGCAGTGATGGTAAAAGTCAATGGTTGTCTAAAAACCTTCTTTTGATCAAATTGCATTTGTAAATCTGTTACTTCTAAAGAAGAAAAATATTCATCTAGTAATTCTTTTCCTTGCTTTTTAATTTCATGCTGATCATCTAAATGATATTTAGCAAAAACAGGATTTAGGGATGTCATCTCAGTCCAAATAGGAGCTATTACTGCTAATGAGTTAAAAACGTTATAAGAAAGATTACCTGAAGAAGCTATAACTCCAATTGAGATGACGTGGGTAAATGCTAAAAACCCTGTCCAAGCCTGAATTCCTAATTGTCCGAAAATGTTTGATAAACCTGCAATGTTATTGGCAATCGCTTGATATCTCGCTTGTTTAACCTTTTTCTTAATCACAACCTCGACAGCAGATAAAATTCGGCTTTCTAACTGCCTCTCAACACCAAAGATAGAAAATGTAGTGAAGCCACGTAAGGCATCTGTAATTCTATTAAGCAGATGTTCATTTGCTTTAGTTGTCAAAAGACTGGCTCTTGCTAGTTTTTGATGAATAAATTGCGGCAAAACTACGGTCAACAATGATGCTATTAAAACCAACGGAATAAAGGTCCACGAAAATTTAACTAGAGCTATTAAAGAAAATAATGGATCAGTAATAATTTGAATTGCTTGCAACAGATTAGAGAATCCATTTGCTTCAATTGTATTCATATCATTTGTCAGCCAGGAAGCATACACACCGGTATCAGCCTTGCTATACTCTTGTATTGTTTTTCTTGATAGCCTTTTAATAATATCTCTTCTTAAGTCTCGACTAAGATACTGAACTGCCTTCACTCTTTGGATCTCCAGCACAATCAGAAAAACTGAAAGAATGGTAAAAACACCTACATCACAAGCAACCCACTGGAAAAATGATTGCATTCTTAAGGCAATTAACTCATTAAAAATCTGTACATTAATCAGAGCATGAACAACTCGCAAAGCTGAAGCAATGATAGTCAAGATCACTACTTGTACGACAATTTTAGGTTCTCTTTTCAAATATCTAACTAAGTATTTCATCTTTTTCACCTCTGTGAATATTATTGATTCCAGAAATGAAAAAGACTTTCAATTGTAGTAATCGAAAGTCTATTGTCGTATACGCATATTTAAAGCTGAGGCAAATTCTTAACGAAATCTTCCCAACCGGCATTTTTTAAGACAGCAAAGATTTGTCTACTAGTCTGTGAATCATGACTGAAAATGGCTTCATAATAATTAGCCAAGATTTTTATTAGCAATACTTGCTTACTTGCGGGAATTTTCTTTAAATAAAGTAGAGGTCTACTAATTAATTCTTTCTGATCGAATTCATAACAAATATCTAAGTAATTGACACAAATAGCTCCAATTATTTCCTGCAGATTAACCGCTAATTTATCGGGTTCAGGATATTTTCCTAGAATGCTATTAATCAAGAAAGACAACTCATCTAGATCATAAACACGCATGGTTTCGCGAAAAATCTGTAAAGCCTTGGCATCCCATTCATTATATTGAAAAACAAAATTCTTTAAGTTCTTTATTAAGTCCTTCGGAATCTTATCAGCCTTGACTAAATAAACTTCAAGAGTCAAATGTAATTGTAATAAATAATATTCTTTCTGCCTTGAATCAGGTAGAGAAAGAATTTTCTTTTTTAAGCTTATTAATCGATTCTTATCTTCATGTTGGTAAGCTTGATTAATCTCTTGCAAATAATCTTCTTGCATAAGATTATTCGATTTCAAATGTCCAAAAAATTCTGTGTAATTAATATTGTTAGCATTTAGAATTGCCAACAGCTCATCTGCTCCAATATCATGGACTCCTCTTTCTACTTTAGAATAAAAGGACGGTGAAACAATACCTGCTGCCATCTCGGTTTGAGTTAATCCTAAGGCTTTTCTCGTATCTTTTAACGCTTGTCCAATAGTCATTCAATTCACCTCTACTTATGCTTATATACATAATATTACTTAATAAAATTTTAATAATCAATCAATTTTATGGTATGTTACACTCAATACATATATCTAATTGGAGTTGTTGTGAATGTTAGAAAAGAAAATTTACCTATTATCTCGAGCCACCATGCTTTTATCCAATTCTCTCTTTGGCATGATCATCATCTGGTGGCTGCAAACCCAAACCGGCAAATCATCTTTAGTCGGCTTGACTAACGCGATTTTCTCAATTACCGCTGCCTTATCAATTTTTACGGTCCAATTATTGATAAGCATTCCTTCAAGAGAACCAGTCAAACATCCCTATTAGTTCAAACTATCTTGTTATTCCTTTTAACGGCAGTGATGTTCTGGCTGAGTCATGACATAGTACTAACGATTTTAATTTCAGCTGTTCTTTCCATGTGCGATGAATTCTTCAGTCCGGCCGATCGTGCAATCCTTAAAGAAAGCGTCCCTTCTAAAAAAGATTTAAACAGCTTAATTTCAAAGTTGAGTATGATTGATCAAGTTGTGAATATCGCTGGTACTGCCCTTTCAGGTGTTTTATTGAGTCTTTTAATCACTGGCCAATCGATGCTGGTTTGTAGCTGCTTAAGTCTGATTAGTATCTTCTTCCTGTACATTGCGTTAAGAAAAATTCCATCGACTAAACCTCAAGCAAACGATACTGATGATAAAACTAATAACTATCGCGCAAAAGTGTTCAGCGGCTTAAAGTATATTCGCTAAAATAGGTTTCTTAAATACTACTTTTGGTCATGTATCTGCTATTCCTTAGTTTCACCAGCGTTAATTATTCTCTTACCTAAACTAGCCGATAAGCTTGGCTCTGCTGGACTTTATAGTACATTCTATCTTTGCTTTGTTGGTGACTTTATTTTAGGAGCGCTCATCTCGGGCAAACTAACTCCTAAAGCTAAGACGATCTCCTACACCTGGATGCTTAGTACCATTCCTTTATTAAGGATAATCTTCTTCCTGTCTAATTGGCTTGCATTAAGTGTGCTCATCGCCTTGTTTGGTTTTCTAACTAGTTTTCAAAATATTCTGTCAGAATCAATGATTCAGATTACTACGGAAGATGCATATTTAGGACGTGTGCTAACCACGATTCGCACTAGTACTTCAATTGGTGGTCCAATCAGCTCCGTAGTTGCTGGGATCATGCTTGACCATTCAGGTGACCAAATTTTGATTATTCTCTGCGCGATATTCGTCCTCATTGGTGGAATCAACATGCTATTTGCAAAAGAAGCGGCAAATTAATCCGCTCTTTTCTTTTACACCAAATTGCCTTATAATGAGACCATATTTAATGAAAGAGAAAGAATATGAAGAAGTCTATTATTTTAACTAGCATTTTTGCAGCATTACTTTTGACGGGATGCAATAAGCAAACAGCAAAATCAAATTTAAGTTCACAATCATCAAGTAGTTCAAAAATTGTACGTCATGAGACTAAATCATCTAGTGAAGCTCCTCGCATTAATATTCATAAAAAATATAAGGGCTTTAAACTTGCGACTGTACCTAGCCAGTACCGTGGTACCTGGTATCGCGGCGATCCTTATTCTAAAAGGGCTAGAAAACTCGTGATTACTGAGCACACGGTTAACGGCGATGTCACTTATCAAAAAGTTGATCCAAATTTAAAATTGAATCGTCACTCTGAAAAACAAAATAAAAAATACTCTGGCAATATTGTTCTAATTGATACTCAAGGTAATTCGTTAAAAGTGCGCGGCTTCTTGGATCTGGCGAGCTTAGATTATCAACCTGGTCAATTTAAGAACCATGATTGTCTCTTCTTAAGCTACGGGACCGATCCTAGTGTCGTCAACGGTGCGATTTTCAAAGATAAAAGTGTTGCGCTTAAGTATAGAAAGTATGATTTCACTAAGGTAAAGAAATAGTAAACTATTTTACCAATAAACGGCTGGACAAATCATTTAATTTCTTTAGCTATTTCACGATACTAATAAATAAAAGGTCTCTTAGAAAGTTAATGTCTTTCTGGGAGACCTTTATATTTGCTATACATTTTATTCGTAGTCTTCAGAATTAATATTAGGTTTCGGTAAATTTTGCTTATGATCAAAAGTCACACCTTGAATCCCATTCACATAAGTCCAATCCTTAAGTGTCTTCATGTCGCCGGACAAATAATATTTACTGATCAAATCATTCCAAACATCCCACTTATCCAATGGTACGTTAATCAATCCTGCACCATGATCTATCATCAACTTATTCGCTACTAATATCGCCGTTCTTTTATTTCCATCCCCAAAAAGTTGATTGCGCATATTATGATACATTAACGTCATTGCTTTATCTGTAATAGAAGTATCTTTTTGTATCAAATTATTAAAAAAATCCACTTCAGATTGATAATCTAATTCTTGAGGCTTCCATTCACCTTTATCATTACCAAGTTCTACACCTGTTCTAAAACTGCCTGGATCCAGAGAATCATACCTTGCAATTAACAGATTAATATTCTGCTCAATTTTTAACGATAGTGCCTTATCTTCCCTAATAACATACTGCCAGCCTCGTTTTAATTGAACAATTACGTTCGAATCATCAATAGATACACCAGCTGCACTCATACCATCAATAATCGTTTGCGTTTGCGGCAAGGTAGTATTTACCCCCCTTCAAAACGTGAATTTGTAAAAACTAATCTAACTAAATTCTTTTTTGCGAAACATCTATTTTGTTCTTTGATTAAGTGAAATTTATCAGGATACATCAATAACTCCTTGTTTTTATTCTCTTTAATTATATTCTACTAAAAAGAAAACGACGCACCCAATAACAACAAACTAAAAATTACGAATTTAAAAAGCATCAAAAGTTAGAATTTTCTAACCTTTAATGCTTTTTTACTATGACTTTTCAATCGCATAAGCAATTACCCATATTACTACTATGAAGATAATTGCAATTAGCCACGCAGCTGAAGAAAATTGCCCGCCTACTAAAATCATCAGACCAATTGCCACAGCATAGATACCGGCTAATGCCATTTTTGCTCGCTGATATTTTCCCTTTAAAGTATTTTTATACTTCTTTAGTATTTCAGACATAATCGTATAAATGACTATTGCGGTATAGATAAAGGCACTACTGAATGCCATCTCTTTTCTATAATACATTATCCAAAGGATAACCATTAATAGAAACATGAAAACATAGCCTAAGATATTCAATACTTTTTCTAACTTAGCTAACTTTTTCTTCTTGGCATAGCTAGCTAAAAGTGCGACGGCTACCAACACAACAATAACCGGCAAAAACCACTGTCCACCGGTTAAAACACTCGTTAAGAACATCATCTCACCCCTTAAATATTGAATAAGACACCAACAATTGAAAATAGTATCAATACCCAAACGAAACTTATAATCAGACCTAATGCAAAAGCCAACCATTTTTTCATTCTCTTTTGTAAAATTACATAGGTCAAAATTAATACAGCAGTCTGAGGCACAGCGGCCAAGAAATTAGTTAGCGATTCTATCCGCAAAGCACTAATTGCAACAAACGCCAGACTAGTAATGAATGAGATAATCGCCATTCGCTTAACGCTAATATCTTCTACAAATTCAAAAACCAGAAATGCCACAATGAATCCTCCACCAATGTAGGCAGATTTAAAACCATGAAGAGACAAATTCATCAATGAATTGTGCAAACTAAATCCATTTTTAGCAAAATACAATAACCCTGTAATTACAATCCCTAGTAAACTGCACCAAAAATATTTCTTTGCTAAGCCACGATTATTTTTAACTAAAAATCAAAACGCGATGACAAAACCAATTACTGGAATAACTAAACTCGCCACTATCAAGACATCTTGTATATATTCTTTTTTGCTTAAATCTTCATTCATTTTCCCACCAGATTCCCTATATTTTTCTAAAATTATACACTCATAAGATGAATAAACAATAAAAAGTCGTATTTGAATCAAAGAAAAAATCAAATACGACTTTTAGTAAAAATATTCAGTTAAATCAAAAACAAGAATGCAATTAAAGCAGGAAGCAACTGCACCAACCAAATCTTTTTAGTTGCAGTAAAACCACCAAAGATGGCCACAACCATGATCATCCCCAACAGTAACTGCCAAACTTTAATCACTGTACCAAATGGGAAAACAAAGTAACTCAAGATTAACAATAATCCCAGCATCCCATTATAAATACCTTGATTAGCCATCGAAACACGAGCTTCTTTTTGCTTAACAAAATTTTCACTCATATCAAAGGCCTTGGCTTGCTGAGCTGGTTTACCAAATATTTCTAATAGACAAATTCCAATATGTTCAATTCCGACAATAAAAACTAGCGCGATCTCAATCATCAAAAAAGTTGCTGCTGTTTCCATACTCTCTCCTATCTATTTGACAATGTTGTCACCCGACACTGCGCTCATTTTTAAATGGCTACCATTAGTTTCTTTACCAATTTGCGCATGAGTAGCTTTCCCTCCAAAAATAGTGTTATCACCACTCAATGTTGTCAGGTCACATTGGTCAACTTCAACATTTTCTATTAGATTATCCCCTGAAACAGTTGTAACTGCAAGACTTTTCGTGATTTGACTATTCTTTAAAAGAAAACTACCACTAGTCAGATCCGCATTACCAGAATCGACTTTCAGTTGATCTAATTTTGCATCCCCTGAAACAATGGACAACGACAACTTTGCGACCTTCAATCTATCAATCTTCAAATCACCACTAGCAGAGCTAAATTCCAATTCATCTAAATTAACATCTTGTATTCTCGTATCTCCGCTAGCTAGGCCAATATATGCTTCACGTAATTGGTGATCTTTTGGAACAGTAATTTTTACTTTACCTACATCACTGCTTGTCACTACTTCTATTTTGAACAAGCCTTTCTGCCAGAATTTACCATTCTTACGATCAGTTTCAGGCTGCTTAAGTCGCAGCTGCTGCTCATTTTGTATTACTACTGGCTGTTTGTCTTCTGGGCCATGATAGTGAACCTCAAAATGATCCCCAGATTCAATTGCTAAATTTATATCCGCAAAATCTACTTGCAGTTCCTCAAATGCCTCATTAGTTAAGATCTTATCTACTTTTTCAATTTTATCGTTTTTACTAGAAAACATCTTCATCACTCCTTAACTAAGTGAATCTCACGATCAAACAACTGCCGCATGCCCTCATTAAAATTATGCGCAATAAAGACAATCGTAGCTTTTTCTTTGACCAACTTTTGTAAAATATTCATCGTTGCCTTTTGATCAATTGCGCTGGTTCCCTCATCGATCAAGATGATGTCGGCATCGTGAATTTTAGCTCTGGCTAGCACGATCTTTTGTCTTTGACCACCAGAGATATTTAAATTATCCAAATTCAGTTTTTCGTTAACGCCGTCTTTGAACTTGGCAATGTCGGGTGCAAAATTAACTTCATCAATGACCTGGGCAACTTTTTGATCTAAATGATCGTTAAACATCGTAATGTTGTCTTTAATAGTCCCAGGGAAAAGGTTAGGATCTTGCGGAATATAACCGATTTTAGTCATATCTGGGTTGACCACGTTGCCTTTTTTATCTTTAAATTCAACTTTTCCCTTACTTGGCTTAATTGAACCTAAAATCAGCTTGAACAAAGTGGACTTACCAGCACCAGAATCCCCTGTTAGCAGGATCTTTTCATCTTGATTGATTTTTAAATCAGGGAAACGCAAGCTTTCGCCATTGGGAAAATCGAGGGCTAAATCATGTGTCGCAATCGTTGCGGGTGCAGCTGTAGTATGCTTTTTCTCTACATTAATTTCAAAAGTGTCTGCACTAATATTATTCATCAAATTATGTGAAGATTTCATATAACTGATTGCCTGCAACATTTGCCGTAAACCAATCGAAATATTAGCTGCAAAATTTTGCACAGACATAATTGCACCGAAGATAATCAATCCCTTAGTGATCAAAGAAGCTGTCATTGCCATCAAAATTATTTGCATGACAATATTGCATACACCGTTAAGAATGATCATCTCTTGTTGTGCTGCAGTTTGCTTAACGTGAGCCTGCTCGACTTTATCAGCTGCTTGCTCTTGCACCTTAAATAATTTGATCCCGGCAAAATATCTTCTAATTTCTTCAAGTCCAGAAAACCACTGCGACAAGGTATTCAAGTACATCTTATTTTGTTTGGATAAATTATCGGTTGCCCGTTCCATCTTTTTCTGGACTAATTTCGGTACATAGTAAGCAAAAATATCTAAGATAACACTAGCAACAAATAATGACCAATGCACAGTAATTAAAGCAACTAAGGCTGCAACAAACATCGTGCCATAAAAAGGAATAATTATATACCACTCAAAATAATTATCTTTTACCAAGTTAAGATCATTAGTAATTCTGTTTTGTACATCTGCAATTGCATGATACTTTCCATCTTTGAAGTAATGATCAAAAAGTTTTTGACGCAGCTTTTGATTATATTCTTCCTCTTGAACCCTAACTTCGTATTGAATGTAATAAATCAATCCTTGTGCAAATATGTAAAAGATACCTAATATTAAAACGGTCCAAAGTACACCAGACCAATTATGATCTTTAACATAAGTCAGCCAATACATCTGAACATAACCACCGCCAATAGCGCCTACTCCAGCTAAGATGGAAAGAACATTAATGTAAATAAAACGGAAATAGTTAGTCTTAATAAATCCTTTAAAGCTCATCTGTTTCACCTGCCTGTCCATTGCTTAATACAATCTTGCGGTCAAAGGCATTTATTAATTCATTTGAAAAGTTATGAGCAATCATGACAATAGTCCGATCAGTTTTAAGCAAGTTCTTCAAAATTTTCTTAGTTGCTTCACTATCTATTGCGCTAGTTCCTTCATCAATAAAAAGCCACTTCGTTTGATAAACCAGAGCACGAGCCAAAATAATCTTTTGTTTTTGCCCTCCAGATAGATTATCTTGATCAAGGTCAACTGCTGTCTTGATTCCTGCAGGGAATTTTTCAATGTCTTTATTTAGATCAACCCACTGAACAGCTTTTTCTGCTAACTTATTCAACTTTGGATCAAACATTGTGATATTGTCTTGAATACTGCCAGGAAATAAAATCCCATCCTGAGCTACGTAGCCAATTTCATCAGAATTAATATTTAAATCTCCCTGTTCATCTACAAAAGAAATTTTGCCTTGAGTTGGCTTCAGTTTGCCCAAAATCAGCTTAAACAAAGTTGACTTTCCAGTTCCGCTGTCACCCAGCAATAAAACTTTCTCTCCCTTTTTCACTTCTAAGTCAGGATAAGTAATTTTCTCACCATTAGGAAAATGCAAACTCAAATTTTCAATTTTTAATTCAGCAATATTTTGATCACCGTGTTGATTTTTTGCAATTTGTACAGGCTTCTCCATCGCTGATATTTTTTGATTAAGTTCTTTAGTTGATTTGATTAAATTCCACTCTGAAACTAAATATGTAATCCCGTTCATCACAGTTGAGCTAAATGCAATCGTCGTCATCACAGCACCAAAAACAATTTGTCCTTGGAAATAGAGATAACCACACAAGAGCATCAAAATTACCTGACCAAAAGTATTAAAACCAGCACTAACTACATCCGCAATAGCTACAGTTTGTCCTTGTTTAATAGCAGCCTTTTTATACGCTGTTGTCGATTGATTTAAAGAGCTATTGAAAATATCAAAGCTAGCATATCTTCTAAGTTCATCTAGTCCATTAATCCACTTAGCAATACTATTTAATAGAGATTTGTTTTTCTCAGTAACTTGAATAGTGGCCTTCGATGTCATATTTTCAAAAAGCTTAGGCAACACTAATGAGATAATTGTCAGAATTAACGTTAAAATAGCTAAACTCCAATTAAAGTAGAATAAAATGATAATGGATAAAATCACATCCAAAGCATACATGTAGACATTTTTTAGTGGTGTCGCATAATTTTTAGTTAACTGATCAAGATTAGCATTCAAATCATTTTGAACTTTAGCTGTTTCCGTAATATTATTTTTAAAAATGAATCGACTAATTTTTATTCTAATTTTGTGCAAATAGTTTTGTGTTTGTTGACTAAATAAATAATCTGAACCAGAGAGTCAACTACCCTAGACTGAAGTCTAGGGCTTAGTGGCTCGTTAGCTTACGCTAACCAGAACACCAACTTGCTTAGATACGGACTTGACTTACCAGCAGTAATCTTTTGACTATTGCCGATAGAGGTCGTCTAATTACCAAAGCCTTTTAAGTCCGTGAGTTGCTAGCGGACTGCAGCCTTTCTAGGCTGCTTTTTTTATTTTAGGATTCTGCCACTTGCCTAATCCTTTTTCTAGAATATTCACTGCCGCATTCCAATCGCGAATATGGTGCGTTCGACAGATTGGGCACGTCCATTCCCGATCCTTAAGGGTTAATTTCTTATAGCTATTTTGTCCCATAATACTGCCACATTGATGGCATCTTTGGGTGGTGTACTTAGGATCAATTGTTAGAAATTCTTTGCCATA
>NZ_NFKZ01000025.1:0-26314 GCF_002160635.1 Lactobacillus gallinarum | reverse complement strand
TGGCATTTTATCCACCTCCTTTTATAGATGCATCGCTTATTCTTTTAAATTAGGATCGTTCTTTATTTTGTTTTTATACCTTCTCAGTCCATAAAGACGGCATGAAAAAACATGAATAATGCTAATTAAGTCTTCCACTAGCTCCTTATCTGGCGAAGTATCCTCATTGTTTAAGACGATTATCTTACAGTCATGCCAAGCACAAAATTCTTGAAAGAACTTAAAGCCAAAACGGATAAAGCGATCTTCATAAGTAACGTAGATCTCTTTAATCTGATTTGCATCGATGTCTTTGATCAACTTAAGCCATTTAGGACGTTTATAGTTTAAGCCCGATCCAATATCTGAGATATATTCATCGGCGGTGATAACTAAGAGCACTTAAGAATGCCTGATACAATGTACCGCCTTCAAACTTTGATGTCCACGGATCATTGTGCAACAAATCAATCAATGAATATGGCTGTCCCTTAATCCAGAACTTAGCTTTAAGTGGTACATCATGCGCAATACGGAATGGTGCAGATTCACAGGCATTAGCAATCACGTCATCGTCATCTGGGGATGCTACAGGTCTAATACCTGGCTTAAACTTACGAGTAAAAAAATCATCCCATGAAGTATAACCTAATTTTTGTTTAACATCTGTTGAATGCACAGCAAATAAGTCTACGAAATTATCTCCGCCTGCTTCTTTAGCCATTTCATTTAAAGCATACGGTGAAAGCCAGCCTTTATCTGAAGTATTCAGAACATAACTAGACTCTTCACTTTGTAAATACCGACCTCAGTAATCCAAAATATTTTTCATCTTGGCATTAACACGTGGATCGTTAAATAAAACATAACCGTCACGAGTTCCCATTGGATAATCAAGTACGGCATTAATTGGTGTGTCAACCAAGCCAGTTGTATTAAATTCCGGAGCACGTTGAATTAGCCGATTAAGCACTAATAAAAGTTCGTGATAGTCTCGAACCTGCGGTGTTCCTGCAGGTGTATCAACATCTTTCTGAGGAATTTCATCAAACATCATCTGAAACAAATTCCAAATATAACGATTTGATTCAATCAATTCTTTTAAAGCTTGAACCGGTGGAAGCAACTTCTTATTTTCTTCGCTCTTTGCTTCTTCATAAACCTTTTTTACCCATTTATTTTCAAATTCTTGATCGCTGGGAAGCCATTTTCCAACGTTAAATTTATGTCTTGTCATAATAGGGCTCTATTTCTACTAAAATAATACTCTGTTACTTTTAGTATAGCCCTTTTGTATTCGCTTACATTCAAATGACTCTAAAACCAAAAATACCCCATTAATGCAAAGCTACTGCACTATGGGGTATTTTTTAAATTCCAGATAATTTTTGCATTTCTTCATGCAAATCTAAAATACTGTCAGGTGTATCATCACCGTGGCTAATAATATATCCTGCTAAAGCCTTATCAAGTGCTAAAGCTACTTCTTGCATCGGCTTACCAGCAGCCCTTCTGCCATAAGCTGTCCGCACAATTTCCATCAATTCGGGATTTTTCTTTACTTCCTCATCATGATTAACAATATATTCAATTTTATCTCTAATAATTCTTTCTTCATCTTGAGCCATAAGCGAGACCTTCTTTCTAACTCTATTATAGAGCTATCCGTATCCGCTTACACTATAAAATATTTTTAATTGCTTGAGCAACTCCATCATGATCATTATCAGCAGTTACCACATCCGCAGTTTTTTTAACTAAATCAGTACCATTCCCCATTGCAACACCAGTTTCAGCGTACTCAATCATGCTCAGATCATTAGCTTCATCCCCAATTGCCATTACGTTATCTTGAGTCAATCCTAATTTTTCTGTCAATGCCTTTAAAGCTGTTCCCTTATTGACACCTTTACGATTAACTTCAAGATAAAATGGCGTACTTTTAACTACCATATATTCCTTAGCTAATTGGTCAAAATCAGCTTGATACTTGGCCATTGCTGCGCTCAAAACATCAGGATCATCGACATACATGCATTTATAAATCTTTTTATCAGCCATTTCTTCCTGGGTACGATATTTAATACCAATACTACACAATACAGATTCATGTACAGTATATTTACCAATATTACGATTAGCAGTATAAACGCAATCATCGCTACTAGCATGAAAATGTAAATTAGTTTTTCTTGCTAATGCTTCAATTCTAATATAGTCATCATATGATAAAGTTTCTTCAACTAAACCGTGGCCAGTTGTAGTTTCAACCAAAGCACCCCCAAAGCTGATGATGTATTGATCATCTTGCTCATCAAGACCTAACGGTTCAAGATATTCACGTGCCCCAGCAAGTGGCCGGCCGGTGCAAATAACCACCTTTTTTCCTACAGCACTTGCTTGTTTAATGGTAGAAATTACACCTGGTGTCAATTTGCGCTCACTATTTAATAAGGTCCCATCTATGTCAATTGCAATTAATTTAATATCCTTCATATTTTCCTCGTGTATATTTCTATTAATTTTCAATTCATCGATCATAAATCTAACTTTAATTCTATCATTTATATTTTTTCAATCATTGAAAAAAATTTGCCAACTTTTTGCGTATTAAATTGATGCCATTATAATAAATGCTAAAGGAAAATAGAAGGACAAGATTATGGACTACGAGACAAGACTTTTAGAAGAAAAACAAGAAGGTAAAGAAGAAGCTACTATTAGTGGACTTAAAAAGCTAATTTCTGCTTTAAGAGACTTTGGTGGAACTAATCAGCAAATTTTACATCGATTAGAGGCTGATTACGGTGATCAATTCACTAAGAAGGAATTAGAAAACTTCATGAAACAAGCTTAACCGATTATTTGCCAAACAAAAAGTCGTTACTCACTACAGAGCAACGACTTTTATTATTAGCTTACTTTTCTTCTGCTTTAACTTTTTCTAATGCTTGCACAAATACTTCATATGGTTGTGCACCGCTGATTGCATATTTATTGTTGATTACAAAGAATGGTGCACCTTTGATACCTAATTGTTGTGCTTCAACTTCATCCCCTACAACTTGGCGTTCATATTGATCAGAAGCAAGAATTTTTTCTACTTCATCCTTATCAAGACCTGCTTCAACTGCAACTGCTGTCAACACGTCTTTATCCGCAATTGACTTACCATCAGTGAAGTATACTTTGTAAAAACGACTGATTACTCTTTCTACCAAGTCACGATCATTTTTACTCTCAGCTAACTTGATCAAACGATGAGCATCCATTGTATTAGTAGGTACAACTTTATCCAAATGAAATTCTAAGCCCTCACCAGCAGCCATTTGGGTAATGTAAGCCATCTTTTGTTTAGCATCTGCTTCGAGTTCTTTTTTACCACCAGTAAAGTGATTGATATAATCTCCACTCTTAGCAGTCTCAGCTTCCATTGGATTTAATTGAAATGACTTAAGCTCCAACTTAGTATCATCATAAATGCCAACTTCCTTCATTGCCTTTTTCATTCTAGTAGAACCAATATAGCAAAATGGGCATGCAATATCTGACCAGTATTTGATTTTCATCTTTTTCCTCATTAATCTGATAATTCACTAATGTATTCAAAGGCGTTTTGACCGGCAATACCACCCTCACCAACTGCTGTAACAATCTGACGTAACTTCTTTTGACGAACGTCACCAATTGCATAAACGCCAGGCACAGTAGTTTCCATTTCATCATTAGTAATAATCCAACCTTGATCATCAGTGATCTCTAAATCTTTGAATGGTTCACTATTTGGCACATTACCAATGTAGATGAAGATACCTGAAGCATCAATTACCTTATCTTCATCAGTCTTCTTATTGTGAACCTTGATGCCAGTAACTTTATTTTCATCACCAACAATTTCAACTGGAACACTATCCCAAGTAAATTCCATCTTAGGATTCTTAAAAGCACGTGTTTGTAAAACCTTTTCAGCACGAAGTTGATCACGACGGTGAATTACATCAACATCCTTGGCTAAGTTTGCTAGGTAAAGACCTTCAGAAATAGCGGAATCACCACCACCAACTACAGCCACATTTTCATCTTTGAAAAATGCACCGTCGCAGACAGCACAGTAGGAAACACCTTTACCGCTATATTCTTCTTCGCCAGGAATGCCAAGCTTACGATTGGTTGAACCAGTTGCAATAATTACTGCCTTGGCTGTAATGTCTTCTGGATCCATTCTAACAATGCGCTTTTGACCATCTAATTCAATTTTTTGCACATCGCCGTAGACGAATTCAACGCCTTGATCCGTTGCACTCTTATACATCTTTTCACCCAATTCTGGTCCCATAATTGATGGAAAACCTGGGTAATTCTCAACCTCAGCAGTGTTGTTCATTTGACCACCATAAACACCACGATCAATCATTGCAACCTTTAAGTTAGCTCTAGCTCCATAAAGAGCGGCTGTCATACCACCAGGACCTGCACCAATTACAGCTAAATCGTATTCTTTCATCGTTATTACCTCGCTAAGTTTTAATATTCTATAAATTCGTTGAACTATAATTATATAGTATCACTAACTTTTTGTAAGTCAACTATTTAATTCAAAAGCTTGTATCTAATTTTTGGCTTTTTCCTTTTGCCATTCTGTCACACTATGGTTAAAAACACTAACATGCATATAGCCTCTAGCTTTTAATTCATTGCCAACCAGATTTGCATAACCGCAAAGTCGACCACGACAATAAACCATTACTTCTTGATTAGGACTAAAGGGTAGATTAGTAAAATCAATTTCATTAAATGGGATATTATGAGCCCCCGGTAAATGTACATTATTGAATTCATCGGTCGGACGTAAATCTAAAACGTAAGTTGTAGCGCTATCCTGATTTGATAGATCCGCTATTTCAGTTTGCGGTAAAGTATCATATGTTTTTTCAAGGCATCTCATTTCTGGCAATGTTTTTTCTGCTAAAGTCGTCAAAAGCATTAACAGTTGACTTACTTGCTCATTTGCCAACGCATAAAAGACAAAGTTCTTGCTTTTTTCTTCCTTAACTAAATTTACTTGCTTTAATATTTGTAAATTCTTAGAGGTTGTGCCCACGCTAATATTGATTGCCTTTGAAATTTCCTCTACGGACTTAGAGCCTTGATCTAAAATAAAAATAATCTTTAAACGTGTCAGATTGCTGACGGCTTTCCCAATGCGCAACACTTGATCAAAAGCCCTATCTTGATAGGCAATTGCTAGTTTATCTTGCATGCTCCTTCACCTCTTTCGATTTTAACGAACTAAAATAGTAATTAAATAACGTCTTAAACTGGTTAAAATCTAAAAACTTACTAAACTGATCAACCTTTTTTCCATTTTTGATCAAAACAATGCTGGGAGCTGAGCATACCTCAAATTTTTGGGCTAATTCTGGTTTTTCATTGACATTTATTTCATAGAAAGGAACCACATCGCCAACTATTTGAGTGAAATCTTTTACAACATTTGTTTCACCGTAACATTGAGCACACCAATCATTGTCAAAATATAAAACAGCATTATCTGGGATAGTATTCAGACTATTTTTGATCATCTTTGGTATTTTTCTTTGCCTTGCTCCAGTCAATTTCACAGCCATCTGGACCACAAACGCCCGCACTTAAATTATCATTATTATTAAGTGATGCAAATGCTGATTGTAATTTTTCCTTATCTTGTTTCTTTTCAGTCATTTTATTTTCTCCTTAAGTATTCTACGTTTTCGTTTAATTATATAGTTATCATATCACTTACTTTTTATAAATCAATATTTTCACACAAAAAAAGAGCGATGCACATGCATCGCCCTTCATATAGGGAAAAGGTATCTAAGATGTTGATTTAATTCGTGTGACGTCTCTTCACACCGACCAAACCAACAAGGCCGATGGCTACAACAGCGCCACCTAAGGTAGCTGCAGCTACACCTTCACTCTGATTTTCACCAGTTTGTAGCAAAGTGTAGTGAATTTTACCGTTTGCATCAATGTAACCAACTACATTGCCGTTGCGGTCAAGTACTTCACCGTTTGGCATAATAGTTTCGCCATTTGGTCCTGGAGCGCCTTGACCATGAGGGCCGAAGTTGTTGTAGTAACCATTTTGACCATGAGGAGCATAGTTGTTCGACCAGTTATTTGCTGGCTTTGGAGCTGGCATATGCTTCTTATTCTTGTGGTGACGACGTGGTGTTGGTACATCAGGTTCGTCTGGTTCATCAGGCTCTGGCTCATCTGGTTCAGGAACATCAGGCTCTGGAGTCTTTGGAGTTTCAGGCTTCTTAGGTTCAGGCTGTGGAGTTGGTGTTGGTTCTGGAATTGGGTTTGGACTATCCGGTGGAACTACTGGAGTTTCATTCTTAGTGTAAATTACAGTAACATTAATGTCGTCCATAGTTACTGGAGTTGAAGGTACGGTTTCCTTATCTGGAGTGTAGTCATCAACTTTTGGAGATGGAACTGCCTTATACTCGGTTTCACTTGGGGTCCAAGGAGTATCATATTTACCATTTGGAACAAGTTTGCCAGTTACATTGTCCTTAGTTAAATGACGAGTCCAAGTTGCGTTTTGAACATTATCATTTGGAGTCTTGTCACCTGCACCAGTATAATGAACAGTTTCCTTAACATTCTTAGTAACTTCATTAGGATCTACATCGTGAGGATCATCAGGCGTTACTGGGCTGTAAGTGTGTTTAAGGTGTACTTCATACTTTTGTGGCTCTTTAGTGAAAGTTACACCAGATTTAGGATAATCATCGCTAACCAGCTTATAACCCTTATCTGTATAATCCTCAATTGTAGGAGCTGTTGAGTAATCACTCTTTTCACCAACTTCACCTGAAAGATCCTTGGTTTCAAGAGTTTTATCAGCAGTATCATCGATGTACTTAACTGTTACTGAACCTTTTTCTGCTTCCTTCTTATAAACTACAACTGTTTCATAATTTTCAGGAATACCAGTTACGCCATTATTCTTGTAAGCATCAGTTAACTCACCGTCTTTTACAACAGCATCTGGATTAATCTTTAATTTAGCTTGAACTTCAGAACCATCGGCGCCTTGAGTTACGCCAGGAGCATTAGTTGACTTAATAGTTGCAGTGTAACCATCAAGTTTAGGAGATTCTACTGCAGCATATGGATCTGTCACTGGATTACCAGCTGCGTCTGTCATCTTCCAACCAGAATCCTGACTTACTGCTTGGCTGTGTTTAATGTATTCCAAAGTTTGATCAGACGTATGTGAAAGAGCATAGTTCTTAATGTCGTCTAACTTATCTTTAGTAATATCAGGAGTCAAATTACCATTGTTAACAATACTATTTTGACCCAAGCTTAAAGTCGCGCCATCAACACCTTCAATAGTTAAATTACCGATAACATTCAAATTATCTGAAGCGGTAATATTACCCTTTATTTTAACGCTCTTATCACCTGTACCGGCTGCTTGTCTAACAGCATCCCAAGTAGTTACAGGCTTGCTCTCATTCTTAGGATTAGTGTTAATATTCTGGTTTTCAGTACCCTCATTAGCTACTGCCAAACTAGTATTGAACAACTTAGCTAAGTTAGCTGAGCCTTCCTTTGAGAGGCCTTGTAATGCAGCATCATCCAAATTGAAGTTTACAGTTTCAGCTTGCTTTTCATCTGCAGCCTTACCCAATTTTCCGGCATCAGAAACAACAGCATCTTTATTCAAGTCGCTGTTATTAATCTTATTTATACCAGCTGTTTCTGACACAACTGCAGAATCAGCAGCTTTTTGGGCATCTTTAACAGTTTGTTCAACCTTATCTGCTTGAGTATTCTTAGCAACAGAATTTTCCTTAAGCGTATCTTTAACACCATTTTGCACCTTGGTGTTATTATTAGGTTTAACAGTAGAGGCGTCAACTTTATTTTGTTCTAATTTTTAAGTATCTACTGTTGCAGCAATCTTATTTGTATTATTCTTAATCTCAGCTGTCTCATTATTCGTTTTATCATTTGAAGCAGCTTTATCATTGCTCTCATCCAAATTACTCTGTTCGATTGCTGAATTTTCTGAAACAGATGATGTATTGTTGTCACCAGCAACAGTATTATCATCTGTTTTTGTTTGTTCAACTACAACTTTTTCAGCTGTACTTGTACCGTTATCAGCTTGAGTATCGCTTGCTTCATGTGCTTCAGGTTCAGTATTGCCATCAGCCACATCAGCATGTGCAGTGCTTGCGTTAGTACCTAACCAAAGTGTAGTTCCAAGCAAAACGGAAGCAGCACCTACAGTCAATTTTCTAATTGCGAAGTGTTGCCGTCTATCTGCAGCGTTTTCCATTTTCTTAATACGGTTATTCTTAGATACAATATCAAAAACCCCCTAATATTCCTTATTAATTAAATTTCACACGCATTGCGCTTTCTTTATACATCTTGTTCTCATTAAAAATAACGTATGCTTTTTATTCAACAACCATGTACTAGTACATTTTATGTAAATTGCAAAAGTTTTTTAGTTATTTAAACGTAACTTTTATTATCAGTTAATAATATATTGCTTTAATTTTGCTACTGATTATTACGCTAGCTTTGTAGTTCTAGTGCTGGTTTAGAGGCATTTTTAAAAAGATAGTCTGCTTTACTTGTAATGGCTTAAAAATTATTTTCTAAAAATATCGCTATTATTTAACGTACTTTTTCTAACAAAAAAATGACCCAATCCAAACGATTTGATCATTCAATATACGTGCATATTTAATTATTTCAAATTATTATAGTAATCTTCATCAACCGGCTCAAGCCAAGTGGACTTTGCCTTGTCAGTATCAGCCATGATTGAAAGGTGCGCAAACCATGAATCCTTCGCTGCACCATGCCAATGCTTAGTGTTAGGGGCAACAACATAAACATCACCAGGTGTCATCTTATGAGCTGGCTTACCTTCTTCTTGAACCCAGCCCTCACCTGCAACGCAAACCAAAGTTTGAGCAACAGTGTGCATATGCCAATGATTGATGCATCCCGGTTCAAATGAAACATTTGAAATACTACAGTTAGCCCTATTAGCAAGTGGATTCAAATAACTCTCACCAGTAAAATATTTCGCATAAGCTGTGTTAGGTTCGCCAAAAGCAAATGAACAATTCTTTACTTCTTCTTCGTTTCTAGCCATTTTTATTTCTCCTTTGCTCAACTCAATTACATTGTATGCTTAGAAATTAAGCTTGAGAAATATCTATAATTACTGGCTAGCTATAACTTTTACTTATGCAAAATGCTATAATGGACTTCCTTGGCAGGGGCGACAAAGACGATTTCCGAAAGATTTCGTCTTTTTTCTCCTTTTTAATGTAAGCGCTTTATTTTTATGCAATTCTATGCTAAAGTAAAAATTGTAAAGAGTATGAATAAGATAAATATCCAATTATTTATCTCCAAACTAAGGGGATGGCAATTATGACTACAGTTATTGGAATTACATTTTTGGCACTTGAATTGCTCGGTGTATTTATTTTATCAGCAGTTTCACCAAATTGATTTTTGGCTTTTAAGACTCCTAAAATTATTAATATCACTCAAAAACTACTAGACTCTCAGACGGATCTAGTAGTTTTTCTATTATTTTAACTTTTCAAAAAAATTTTGTCTGTTTTTTGTGTATTAAATAGTAGAGGGCTCTGCCCTACTCTACAGAAAGCAGGTGTGTTACGAAAGAAACACCTAAAGTAATCAAACCGTGGTATGGCTTCTTGGAAGATCAGGTCTTGGGTGAAATCATGTCAGACAAGAAAATTTGCAAGTATATTTTTGAAACCATCTTGTCTTTCAAGATCAAAGAAATCTACTATCCGGAAAAACAAAAAGAAGTTAAAGATCCTAAACATCGTGAGCGTAAAGATGTACGCTTCGACATACTGGTCGAAGATTACGAGCACAACCTTTACGATGTAGAAGCTCAAACTACCGATAAAAAAGACCTTGGCTGGCGAATGCGGTACTATGCTGCTAAAATGGATCAACGCTATACTCTCGATAAAGGCAAGACCTATCGCAACATGAAAAAGGCCTATTTGATTTTCTTATGCAACTTCGATCCTGAAGGTGAAGGCCGGATCAAATACACTTACCATACTTATGAAGATCACAACAAGTCTAAGCAATTTCAGGACGGACTAGAAAAAATTATAATTAATGGCAAAGGAATTCCTAATGGTGAAAGTGCAGATCAGGTAGGCTTAGTTAACCTGATTAATGACCGACCTGTCCACTTGAATGCCATTTTTGATGAAATTCAAACGCGAATCAAGGACATGAACGAAGATCCAGAATGGAGGGATAAAATGATCAACTACGAAACTAGAATGCTTGAAAAAGAGCAAGAAGCAGAAGAAAAAGGTATGCAACGAGGTATGCAAAAGGGCATCGCTAGCGCTACTGTTTCCGGCATAAAAAATTGATCGCTGCTTTAAAAGACTTCGGCGGCAATGATGAACAAATCTTAAATCGCTTAGAGAAGGATTACGGTGATCAATTCTCCATTGATGAATTGAAAGACTTCATGAAACAAGCTTAAATTTTTACAAATCAATCTAGTCAAAAAGCCAGGCAAAATTTGCCTGGCTTTTCGTATCTAAATCTATTTCTACTTGAGCTTATCAGCATCTAGGGCTGTTTTGATCTCTACTTTTGCAGCCTTATTTGCACGAACATATCTGTTCTTTCCTACTCTGTAATATTTCTTACCATGGATTTTAACTATCTTGGCATCATTCCATGCCCAGTAGCATTTACCCTTAGTCAAAGTAATATGTTTCTTAAGTAACTTACCGTTTTTATCATATAAACGTGCTCTGTAATGTTTTATCTTGATTGCTTTAACGGTTTGTAAGTTAGCTACCTTGATAAACTTACCGTTGGCTAAGCGACAGAACTTTTTACCATTAATTCTGAATTCTTCGCCATTGTTCCAAACGTAAACAAACTTACCATGCTTTACAACGGTCAACTTATGCTTCTTACCAGTTGCTTTGCCATTAGCATCGTAAAGGTATGAGTTGTGAACTACAAGTTTCTTAAGCAAAGTGTTGTACAACTTCACATACTTGTTATCACCGACTTGAACGTACTTCTTGCCTGCCAAGGTAGTGATTTGACCCTTGTGCCATGCAGAAGTAGTATTGCCCTTTTCAAGCAAAGTATTCTTGCCGTCTGTAATTACAACATTGCCGTCACCATCATAGACGAAGGCGTTGTGAGTTAAGATTAGGGTGATGGTGTCTGTTGAAACTTCAGTATCACTAGAATTATTAGTTGGAATTACAACACGTGGCTTACTAATTGGTTGTTCTGAAGTAGTTGGCATATCAATACCTGACGTAATCTCAGGTTGCCCCGTGTAATTAGGATCATAATGTACATTGAATTTCTTCTTAGTGACATTACCTACTTGATCCACTACCTTAATTGTAATGATATGATCACTTGGCTGACCATTATTGTCATCTAAATTAACATCATAGTTAATGTTATATGGTCCGTATGGATTAAGTGATTGGTCAGATTCTGGATAACTATTAACTTCCCTGGTATTTCTTTGAGTAAATATATTATTACCGTCTATTATGACAGAATAGCCACTCATATTATCATTAGCAGTACCTAAAATATGCAAAACTGGTTGATTAGTGATAGTTGGCAATTCAACATTCAAAGTTGTAGTTTCAAAATCCACTATTGCTCCAATTACACCACGGTATTTTTCTCCGTCTTTAGTAGTATAAATATACTGTATTGCCTTCTGACCAGTTTTAGGTACCTTAAAAGTAAATTTAAAATTACCATCTTTATCAAGTTTGATTAAATTAGCTGGATCATTTTCAGAATTACCCTGCACAACTGCAATTAAACTAGCAACTTTATCTAGATCAACAGATCCTGTAACATTCCAGTTACCTGTTAATGGGTCATATCCATTTTCTTTAGCATCATCTATATTAGTAAAATCAATTTCATTCTTTTCAAAATGATCAAAGCTAATATTGCCTAGGTCCTCTGAGTCAATTTTTCCTGGATTTGAATTGTCGGAATCATCTGAATCATTAGTTTCGGCCGCTGGAGAATCTGGATCCACATCTGTTACCTTGAAAGTATATAACTCATTCTTTCCAGCTTCATCAGAAGTAAATACGATCTTTCCTGAAGTAACATCAACTGGAACCGCATATTGACCATTAACTACCTGCACTAATTTACCATTAATGTAGAAATTATGATTAGCCGCACCTCTTAAAGTGTAAGTGTCGACTTTTTTATTTTCATGATAATCAGCACTGTTGGTATCAAATGGCATACCAGTAATTGCATTCCAAACACTAACTTCAGCTTTACCTGCAACTGGTGCAATATTCCTAGTTTCACTAGCCGTATTATCTGCAGCATCACTCACAGCTATAGTAATTTTATTTTGAGTATTTGCTAAAGCTGCGAGTTTCTCAGCATCCAATTTAACAGTGAAATGACCTTTAGTTTTATCATCATTGTCAAACTGATTTTGGCCTTCATTTAATTTGAAACCGAAAACTTTATCATTAATAGTAACAGTACCATACGAATAATCAGTGAAGCCAACACCAGTATCTTCATAGCTACCAGTTAGAGTATTAGTTTGAGTATCATAATTGAAACTCTTAAATACAGGCTTAGTCGTATCAATGATAATTGGCATATCATGAGTTTGAACTTGATGAGGTCCCTTATTATAAAGTGTTGCTATGAAGCGATAAGTATATTGACCATCTGGCGCTACTTCCATTTTGCCGGTCTTTTTATTGTAAACTTTACCGTCCCATTTATACTCATCTGTACTTACCGTAGTTTCAGAGCTGTGATTGTCATAATATGATTTAGCTACGTCTTTTGCATCAGTAACTACTCGTATTACTTCACCCTTGTCATTAAGGACTTCAATCTTAAGATCCTTGATATTTTGTTTTAAGTACATAAATGGTAATACATAATCACTCTCATTATCATCATTAGGTGAAAATGCAACTTTACCACTATCATAAACTTGAGCAGCTTGTTGCCATTTATAATCGGCATTATCTTGTTTTTTCTGCTTAACAAATTGCTTTAATGAATATTCATCGGCAATACCACGTGGATAATTATCTTCATTAGTAAGACGGTTGCCTAAAATATCAGTATCGCCTTCATTAGCGTTTTTATCAAAGACGTGCTCATTAGTCATATCACCATAATAACCAAGATATGGTACAAAAAGATCTATCTGACCGTTGTTACCTGAAAAATGCAAATATCCTTCAACTAATTGATTCTTCTGCAAACCAGTCAGCTTTAAAGTATAGGCAAATTTAGCAGTTGAATCTGGAGCAATAGTAATACTATTTTCTCCATCAACACGTGCACCTGCTAATTGGACATCACTAAACAATCCAGTATCTGGATCACGATCTTCAGTATATCCTCCACCCAAATCATCAAAGGTATAAGTTTGTTCCTTGTCACTTAAATTATGGAAAGTTAAGTTGAAATTAGTTGAATCTTGAATATTGTGTAAGCTAAGTGAACTAGTTCCATCATCGGCAGTAATATAAACTGGTGATGATGTTGCTGCACCAGCATTAATTTGACCAGCACCTTGTCTACGAGGAGACACAATAGCAGAATTATCACTATTTACGTCTAACTCTGGATTAGCAGTACTCATTATCAAGCCCTTCACTGCTTTGCACCATGTAAATTAGGATTGGTCTTTTTTAGTCGTTGAATAACTAAAGCAGCTACACCTGAATTAAATGGTGTTGCCATTGAAGTACCATCCATCTTAACGTATTTATTATCATTTCCTGTTGAAATAATATCCACACCCGGAGCTGATACATCTGGCTTTAAAGTATAATCAGGAAGTGGTCCCCAAGAAGTAAAATCTGCCATGTCACTGTCTTCATCTTGTTCTGATTTTTCAGCCGCTACAGTAATGGCGTCTGGAGAGTCAGCAGGATCACCAATATCACCTGAATTAAATGGCTTGTAATTACCTAAATTTGAATTAGGATAATAGTCATCCTTATCAGAAACATTATTTGATGCATCAATTGATGCAGAATTACCATCGTTGGAAGCAGAAACGGAAATAACAACCCCATGATCAACAGCATAACGAATTGCTCTTTGATCGGCGTTATTCAAGTTGGGCACATTAGGTGCACTATTAAGAGATAGTGCAATTACATCAGCTCCAGCATTAACTGCATCATAGATCGCTTCGGCTACATCACCCGTAGTTCCATCATCACTAAAATACTTTAAGAACAATAGTTGAGCTTCTGGTGCTACTCCAACAACATATTCACCATTTTTATTATCGGGCTGACCATTAGCAGCAATAATTCCGGATACATGTTGGCCGTGAGAGCCATCTTTTACTGCATCTTGGTTATTTTCTTTAATTTGATCATCATCACCTGTGATCATGTTATGCACATAAGGAAACTTAGGACTTACGTAACGACCATGACCTAACTTCTTGATGATCTTTTCCATGTCTTCTTTAGAAAACTTAGGATTAGTAGGTGCAGTTTGGAAATCTTTATGACTTGGATCTGCTCCAGAGTCAATTACAGCTACAGCAATGCCTTCACCTTTATAACCTTGGTCCCATGCATCTTGAACGTTGCCTTTAATATGATCAGGTGTATTTACAGGTTGATTTTGACTTTCATAATAACCTTTATCAGTATCATCATCACCTACCGATTGATCTGGTGTATCTTGATCAGTTTGATCATCTCGTCTTCACCCTGCGTAGGTTGTTTTACTTGTTTTTGCTGTGCTCTAACTCCAATTTCTTTTTAGCATAAAGTAACAAAAAATAGATTTGTATATTTGACCAATTTATAGTCAAAAAGACGTTCATTTGAAATATTTGACTACTTAAGCCTCAAAAATTTAAATCCAGATGTTCTAATAGGCATCTGGATTTTTTATAATAAAAAGTTTTGTTTTTTATTTTTGCTCTTTTTCCAGTCAAAACTTGGAACAAATGTTATTATAGCAAGCTTTCGCGCTATCTATTTTATTTTTAAAAAAGTTTTATTTTGCCCTTGCATTATATAACACGTGTTATATAATGAAGATGTAAGGAATGAGGGAACGAAAAGTTCCAACAAGTTAAAGTGATTTAGAAAATGGAGGTATTCATTATGTTAGACTCAAAAAAAATTGTTAAAGTTGTTTCAGTTGTAGTTGCTTCAATTAGTTTCATGGGTATTGGTTCTGGTGCTGCTCAAGCTGCTAGCTTCACTGCTCCAAAGTTAGGTGTTTCAGAAGTTGCTCCTACTAACCCTTCAATCAAGAAAGGCGACAAGATCTTCGTTGTTGTAAAAGACACCAAGAATCAAAAAGTTAACGTTTTAAACGCTAACGGTAAGAAGACTGCTAAGAAAGTTTCAATGGGTTCAACTTTCACTGCTAAAGCAGTTAAGAAGACTAATGGCAAGAAGATCGTTAAGATTAACAAAAGCCAATGGTTGAACATTAAGGACGTTGTAAAGGACTAATTCTTTTAGATCAAAACAAATAAATAATTCTTACATGATGAATACCATGAAAAAAGGAACGAGTTTTGCTCGTTCCTTTTTTATTACCTACTTGCATCCCTTCCCCAGTGTTTTAACTCCAAACACAAAAAGAACGATGAAATCAATCATCGTTCTTCTTTCATTAACTATGAATATGCAATTTAACTAAAATTCGCTCAATTTTGCTACCCATAACTTTTTGGGCTAAATCTGTCTTTATTGTGGCTAAGCCATAAAAGACAATTCCCACGACTACTGATAAAATTACCAGAATCAAGGCAGGTATTCTATGATCTGGGTTTAATAACTTGCCTAAGCCCATCTCAACTAATTTAACAATTAGGAACATCCCTATCGAAAATGCGGTAATACCAACCAAGCGGCGGCTTGTTCTATTCAAATTAAAGTCATACTGTACTTCTAAGTGCTTCAATGACAACAGAACAATCACCAATAAGCCTAAGTTGGTTGCAACTAACGGTCCATAAATCTTGAACAAAAAGATCATCGGATATTGCAAAATGCCCTTCAGGATTAAACCTAAAACCAAATATTTTATTGCCAATCCATTTTCTGACAAACCTTGCAAAACCGCCATCAATACTGTAAAAAGTCCTAAACTGATTGCAGTAAATGATGACAAGTATAAAACGTTGCTACCTAATGGATCTGGGCCATAGAAAACCGTATAAATCGGTTTACTAATAGCGGCCATTCCGAATGCAGCAGGAATCATCACGAACAAGAACAAGTCCATCGTATTAGCAATTTGCTTAGAGATGCTCTTAAAATCGCCTCTAGTATGTGCAGCTGACAAAAGCGGAATCGCTGTCACTGCCATTGCACTTGCCAAAGACACGATAATCATGATCAACTTATTGGCATTAAGACCAAATAATGCATACCAATCTTCAATTGTATCTGAACTTGCATGAACCAGCCCTGCAATCATTGGGTGGAATGTATATTGGTCTACTAATGAGAATAAAGTTATTCCTGAATCGATAATAATAAATGGAATTGCCTGTTCAATAATTTCCGCAAATAGTTCGGTTGTGGAAACTTTTAACCGATTATTCGAATTAGCAACCAAATTATCTAATTGTTTTCGCCGTGAAAACAAGAACCAAACTAACAGGCCAATCCCAAATGCGGCACCAATTGCGGCAGCCAAGTTTGACTGGATAACGGCATGAACATAAGAGCCGTGCTGCACTTGCATGATCACAAATGCCGTTAAAAGCATCCAAACTACTCGAGCAAATTGCTCCACAAACTGTGACATCGCACTTGGCATCATGTCCGCATACCCTTGGAAGTACCCACGCATGATACTCAAGATCGGAATAATCAAAATCGCATAAGACAAACTACGCATAACTGCAATTTGTCTTGGATCGCTTTGACTACCGTTAGATGCCAGTAGCGGTGAGGCAAAATACATGATCGCAGCAGAAATTACTCCCAAGAAGGCCATTAAAATTAACCCTTTATGGAATAATTTTCGCCCAATTCCATATTCATTTAAGGCATTATACTTAGCCACCTGTTTGGCAATCGCTCCCGGAATTCCGGCCGTCGAAATTAGAATAAATATCGTATAAATATTATAACTTCGCGCAGTTAAGGCATTGGCAATATTCCCATAGTCACCCATCCAGGCATACCAAGGAATAATATACAACGCACCTAAGATTCTAGAAGCAATCGACCCAAAGGTCATCCAGGCAGAGCCCTTTAAAAACGTGCTTTGTGTATCTTTGCTATCTAAATTATTTTCTTCTTCCATCAATTTTTCCTAATAAAAAGCATTAACTAATTAATTGTCACTCAATTTGCTTCATAAAGCTCAACTTCATAAAGCTTTTAGGAAAAACTTAACTTATTTAGCAACGATATTAACAATCTTGTTAGGTACAACGATAACCTTCTTAACGTCCTTACCTTCCAAGAATTTTTGTACGTGTGGTAAAGCCATAGCTTCTTTTTGAACAGCATCACGATCTGCATCCTTAGCTGCTTGGAACTTACCACGAAGCTTACCGTTAACTTGAACCATAATTTCCACAGTTGATTCAACTAACTTAGCTGGATCATAAGTTGGCCACTTAGCATAAGTAATTGATTCATCATGACCAAATACTTGCCAGATTTCTTCCATCATGTGTGGAGCAACTGGAGCCAAAAGCTTAACAAATCCTTCTGCGTATTCACGTGGAATACTCTTAGCCTTTTGCGCAGCATTGATGAAGACCATCATTTGAGAAATAGCGGTGTTGAAGTGAAGAGCGTCAAAGTCTTCAGTAACCTTCTTAACAGTTTCTGCATAAACCTTGTCGAGTTCACCATCGTTTTTATCCACAATTCTTTCTTGTGGAATTGCCTTAAGGTCAAGGTCGTTAACAAACAAACGCCATACACGATCTAAGAACTTCTTAGTTGATGCTGGACCATTGTCATCCCAGTCAATTGAAGCATCAAGTGGTCCCATGAACATTTCGTACATTCTAAGTGAATCTGCACCGTATTCATCGATCACTTCATCTGGGTTAACTACGTTACCCTTTGACTTAGACATCTTTTCGTGGTTCTTCAAGATTAAGCCTTGGTTGTACAAACGTTGGAATGGTTCCTTGGTTGGAACAACACCCAAGTCGTAAAGAACCTTGTGCCAGAATCTAGCGTAAAGAAGGTGACGAACTGCATGTTCTGCACCACCGATGTAAAGGTCAACTGGAAGCCATTGCTTCAATAAGTCGTAATCAGCTAATTCTTTATCATTGTGTGGATCAACATAACGTAAGTAGTACCAACTTGAACCAGCCCAGTTAGGCATAGTGTTGGTTTCACGCTTACCTTTTCGACCATTTTCATCAACTACGTTTACCCAGTCAGTTAAGTTAGCTAATGGACTTTCTGGAGTACCGGATGGCTTGATATCAGTTGCATGTGGTAAACGAAGTGGAAGTTGATCCTCTGGAACAAGTGAAGTAGTACCGTCTTCCCAGTGGATAACTGGAATTGGTTCACCCCAGTAACGTTGACGACTGAAGTCCCAGTCACGAAGCTTGTAGTTAACTTTCTTTTCACCGCAGTTGTGTTCTTCAAGCCAGTCAACCATCTTCTTCTTGGCATCCTTGATGTTCAAACCATTCAAGAATTCTGAGTTAATGTGTGGACCATCTTCAGTGAAGGCAGCCTTAGATAAGTTGCCACCTTCAAGTACTTGATTAATTGGCAAATCAAACTTTTTAGCAAAATCATAGTCACGATCATCGTGAGCTGGAACTGCCATTACGGCACCAGTACCGTAACTTGCTAAAACGTAGTCAGAAATCCAAATTGGAACTTCTTTGCCGTTAACTGGGTTAATTGCGTAAGCACCAGTAAATACACCGGTCTTATCCTTGTTTAAATCAGTTCTTTCAAGGTCTGACTTAGATTCAATCTTCTTGATGTAAGCATTAACTTCGTCTCTATGACCGTCAGTAGTAATTTCTTGCACCAACTTGTTTTCTGGAGCAAGAACAGTGTATGAACAACCAAACAAGGTATCAGGACGGGTAGTAAAGATATCAAAAGTCTTGTCACTGTCTTTAATCTTGAAAGTTACTTGTGCACCAACTGAACGACCAATCCAGTTACGTTGCATTTCCTTAACTGGTTCTGGCCAATCCAAATCGTCAAGGTCTTCCAAAAGACGATCTGCATAAGCGGTCATTTTAAGCATCCATTGACGCATATTACGACGGTATACTGGATAACCACCACGTTCAGTTTTACCATCAATAACTTCTTCGTTAGCTACAACAGTACCAAGGTCTGGTGACCAGTTAACTGGAACTTCAGCTTCATAAGCAAGGCCCTTCTTATACATTTGTTCAAAGACCCATTGAGTCCACTTGTAGTAGTTAGGATCACTAGTAGTAATTTCACGATCCCAGTCGTATGAAAAGCCTAACTTGTTAAGTTGACGCTTAAAGTTGGCAATATTGTTTTTAGTAACAACTGCTGGATCTTCACCAGTCTTTAAAGCATATTGTTCTGTTGGAAGACCAAATGCATCCCAACCCATTGGGTGAAGCACATTATAGCCTTGTGCACGCTTCATACGTGAGACAATATCGGTTGCAGTATATCCTTCTGGGTGACCTACGTGAAGTCCCTTACCAGATGGGAATGGGAACATGTCCAATGCATAATAATTTTTCTTCTTGGGATCTGTACCTGTCTTGAAGGTATCATGCTTTGCCCAATAATCTTGCCATTTCTTTTCGACAACTTTGTGATTATACATATTTTTCCTCTCTAACAAAAAAGTCCTATGATTCTATCAATCATAGGACGAAATAATCGCGGTACCACCTAAGTTCCACATCAAAAATGTGACCCTTAATCGCTCCTTAACGCGGATGGCAACGATAGGTTTCAATACCAGGACAAGTTCACAATTCCATTCTAAGACTTCACAGCAACCAGTCTCTCTCTGAAAAAATATCCTTGTTACTACTTCCTGACCTTTATTTTCTTATAGATAATGATTATAATTTACCACAAATGCTAAAAATTACAAGGGGAGACTTTTTTTGATTAATACAAAAAATCCACCAAGAGATACTCTGGTTCCAGGGATAATCTTTGTGGTCATCTACGCAGCGTGGGCGATGCTTGTTTCATCTGGTTCACCGTTTATCCACAGTTTCGACAATGCAGTCATCAGCATTGTCTGCAATAATAATCCGACAAATGTCGCTTTTGCAAAAACTTTTACCAATTTAGGCAATACCAGCACGATTACGATAGAAACAATTATCTTATTTATTCTTTTAATTACGTTTAAACAATATGCTTATGCTTGGTTCACAGCAGGCGTCATGATCTGTGCCAACGGTTATAACTGGATTATCAAACACGCAGTTGAGCGCCAACGTCCAACCGTTCACCATTTAGTTTATGCCGATGGCTACAGTTTTCCATCAGGTCACTCAGTTGGTAGTGCCGCATTATTTGGAGTTTTAATTATCTTGACAATTTTATTAATTAAAAGCAAATTCTGGAAAACTCTATTAATTATCATTTGGGCGTTGTTCCCGATCTTGATCGGCTACACAAGAATATTCGTCCATGTGCATTATCCATCTGATGTCTTTGGAGGTTGGATTGAAGGAATTACCTTTGTTTTACTTGGTTATTCATTCTTATACCACTTTTACATTGAACCAAAAATGTTAGAAAAATCGCGAAAATAAACAAAAAGACTAGTGAATTTAATTTTCACTAGTTTTTTTGTTGGTTAGATTCACAATCTGCGTAATAATAAGTAATGTAACTATTTGAACAAATCAATTAAACGATAATAATTTTATTAGTTTAAGGAAACGATTTATGAAAAATTTTAAGCCTTGGAAAAAATATCCACTTATTGCTGATGAATTAGCTGAAGTCGATGCTTTGATTCAGCACACCATTCAAACTCCTCATCAGAGTTTACAGACTGCTTTATTAACAATGGCCGACAACGGTGGCAAATATCTGCGCCCCAGCCTTTTATTATTAGCAGCACATGTAGTCGGAAAAGTTAATCAACAAACTATTAATTTAGCTTCATCTATCGAAATTTTGCATATGGCAACTTTGATTCATGATGATATCATCGATGATTCTGATCTGCGTAGAGGCAATATCAGCATTCAAGCAGAGTTTGGCAAAGATGTCGCTGTGTACGCTGGTGATTTATTATTCACCAACTTTTTTGATTTAATGCTGGATACAACTGCAGAACACGAGTATCTGGTGCGCAACGCGCAAACTATGAGCCATATTTTAAATGGAGAACTCGGTCAAATGGCTGAACGCTTTAACTTAGAGCAGACCTTTACGGATTATCTAAACGATATCAAAGGTAAAACCGCCGCCCTCTTCCGTTTAGCAGCTGAAGAAGGTGCACATTTTGCGGGTGGGAATGCCGAAGAAAGTGAAGCTTTAGCCAATTTTGGAGAAAATCTAGGAATCGCATTTCAAATTGTAGATGATTTATTAGACTACACAGGCAGCGACAAACTCAATAAGCCTACTTTAGAAGATTTAGCTACCGGTGTTTATTCCTTGCCACTTTTGCTTGCACTTGATCAGCCCGAGTTAAGACAAAAGCTGTTGCCTATTTTAAATAAAAAACGCGAAATGTCCGTTTCAGATATGCAACTGATTCAAGAAATTCTCGTTAATAGTTCCGTTATTGAGAAAAGTAGGAAACTCGCTCAAGATTATGCCCAAAAAGCGGTTGACTGTTTAGCTATTTTTCCAAATAATAGTGCAACAACATTACTTAAGAAAATGCCGCAACAATTGTTGAAACGCAGCTTTTAAAACAAAAATCCAGACGCATTAAAGATGCATCTGGATTTTTTATTTGGTATTAATTTTTTGATCACGATATGTTCGGTTCAAAACGATGGAAACAATTATCACGATTAATGAAACAAAATATACGGCTTTTAATCCACCCAAAAGAACTTGACGCAACTGTGGAATCGTATTGGCTGCTAGCGTCTTGGCATTTTCCGCAGAAACGATTTTATTCATCATCCCTTGAGTCAATCCAGGGTGCTTAGCTAAACCATGAGCTACCGCCGTATTAAAGGCAATACCGTAGATTGAAATCATCATAGTTTGACCCAAATATTTCATCAAAGTATTAAATGAAGTTGCTACCCCAATGTCAGACTTAGATACTAGCACTTGAGAATGAACCTGAGATGCCGTTGTAATAACCCCAAATGCGGTACCGTTAAAGGCTGCGACAATACAGAATACCCAGAATGGTGTGTAAATTGGTACTAAAAGCAATACCAAATCTGTGATCACCAATACGCCTAACATATAATCATAAGTCCGCTTAATACCCCAGCGGCCAAGCATCCAGCCTAGAATAAACGAACCTACAATCCACATTAAAGAACTTGGTGTAACGGCAAAACCAGCAAGCGAGGCGTTAGTTCCGTTAATTCCCTGCATCCAAGTTGGAATATAGAATTCAAAGCCAATAACTACCCCACAGATAAGTAGAGTAATTAGATTGATTGCTAGGAACTCTCTATTTTTCAGCATTGATAACGGCATTATTGGGTCCTTAGCGCGCTTTTCTGCCTTAAAGAAGGCAATTACCGATACCACAATTAAAAGAGCTAAAATAGCCATTATTGCAATATTGGTGTTTTCGCCAAGATCCTGTAAGAAGAACATCAAAGCTAGCAGTAAAATTACCAACCAAGTTGTACCTTGCAAGTCCAACTTTGATTTGGCATTGTGCTTTGGTTCTTTTAAATAGAAAATAACCAGCAAAAAGGCGATAATTCCGATCGGAACATTAATATAAAAGACCCAGTGCCAAGACAGATGTTGAACAATAAAACCACCTAATAGTGGTGCAATTACTGAGGCTACTCCCCAAAAGCCAGAATTGAGTCCTAACAGTTTTGCCCGTTTTTGCAAAGTATATAAATCCGCAATCAGCGTAATAGCCACCGGTTGAACTGCTCCTGAACCTAATCCTTGAATTGCTCTAAATACAATTAATTCAATCATATTCTGAGCTAAGCCACACAATGACGATCCAATGACAAAGAGTGCAATCCCAAATAAAAAAACTGGCTTTCGCCCAATGCTATCTGCCAGTTTTCCATATAAAGGAGTTGACACAGCCGTCATCAAAAGAAAAATTGATACAACCCAATTCATAATTTCCAATCCATTCAGATCAGAAACTATGGTTGGCATCGCAGTAGAAACAATCGTTCCTTCAACACCAGACATAAAAGTAGTCATAAAAATCGCAAGCGTGACTAGTGACACGTTTGTTTTTTTCATTTTTACTCCCTCTTTTTATTATTTATTGTTTTTGATGTAATCAAGTAAATCTTGAGTTTTATCGGTCTTTTCCCACGGTAAATCGACATCTGTTCTGCCGAAGTGACCATATGCGGCAGTTTGTTCATAAATAGGACGACGCAAATCAAGCATCTTGATGATACCTGCTGGACGAAGATCAAAGACATGACGAACTGCTTCAGTCAAAAGATCATCATCCACCTTACCGGTACCAGCTGTATCAATCATAATTGATACTGGGTGAGCCACACCGATTGCGTAGGATAATTGTACTTCACAGCGATATGCAAGACCAGCTGCCACGATATTTTTAGCAATATAGCGAGCTGCATAACTAGCACTACGGTCAACCTTTGTTGGGTCCTTACCTGAGAAGGCACCACCACCATGACGAGCATAACCACCATAAGTATCAACGATGATCTTACGTCCAGTTAAACCAGAGTCACCCTTTGGTCCACCAATAACGAAGCGTCCAGATGGGTTAATCAAGAACTTGGTCTTTTCATCCAAGTAGCGAGCTGGAATAACTTCTTTAATTACTAAATCGATCATTGCTCGACGAATTTCGTCATTAGATACTTCTGCATCAGTTTGAGTAGAAATAACCACAGTATCAACACGAAGTGGATTATTGTTCTCATCGTATTCAACTGTAACTTGTGCCTTAGCATCTGGACGAAGCCATTCTAGAGTATGATCCTTTCTCAATGAGGCAACACGTCTCATTAAGCGATGAGCAAGTGAGATTGGCAAAGGCATTAATTCTGGTGTTTCCTTAATAGCAAAACCAAACATCAAACCTTGGTCACCCGCACCAATTTGATCCAATTCGTCTTGATCAGACTCATTTTCTCTAGTTTCAAGTGAATGATCTACGCCACCCGCAATATCAGGTGATTGCTCATCAATATCCACCATGACGGCACAGTTATTGCCATCAAAACCTAATTCAGGACGATCATAACCAATTCTCAAGATGGTCTTACGTACTACGTCTTGAATATCAACATAAGCACTAGTTGAAATTTCTCCGAAGACAAAAACCATACCTGTAGTTACAATCGTTTCACATGCTACATGTGAATTAGGATCTTTTTCCAACATTGCATCCAGAATAGCATCTGAAATTTGATCAGCAACCTTATCTGGGTGTCCTTCAGAAACTGATTCTGAAGTAAACAAACGTCTTTCCATAATAGTCCCCCTATATAGACATTAGCTATTCGGTTACAAGGCATCTTCACTGTTAATAGTGAATCCTTTCAGGACTTGAACCGATAAAATTATTTTGTTCGTTCTTTTTGCATAAAAAAAGACTACCGTCTCCGCGGTAGTCCCGAACGATGGAGGATACAGGGCTCGAACCTGTGACCTCCTGCTTGTAAGGCAGATGCTCTCCCAGCTGAGCTAATCCTCCATAAGTGACCCGTACGGGATTTGAACCCATGTTACGGCCGTGAAAGGGCCGTGTCTTAACCACTTGACCAACGGGTCATATCTCTTAATCAAGAGCACTTTATTATAATAACTAAATCAGTTTTAAAAGTCAAGAACTTTTTTAACTTTTTTATTTTTTAGTTATCTGAGTGACATCTCAATCACAACGCTTATTATATTACTAGACATCCTTAATTTATGCAAGGGTTATTTTGAAAAAATTTGAAATAATTTTTGATAATTGTTTTTCATCCATTGATAGTAGCTAACACCATTAGGCATCGTCTCACGTACATCAAGTACTGGCACGTTTGAGTGCTTAGCTAAGCTTACCATATTATTAACGGTACTGCTTGATGCTTGGACATTATTAACGAAGAAAGCAATTTTTCTCTGTTTGATACCCATTTGCATTTCGTGTACAACCTTAGCGTTTGGATCAGTTTCATTTTCTACAGCCTCTTCAAAAGCTGGATTACCAATTTTAAAATGGCACCGCTCTAAGGCATAATCAAATACCGGCTCACTCACATAAACTGGCTTCGCCTTTCTTCCATTTATTTTGTCGGCCAATTTCTTTATCGTATCTATTTTATTCAAATAAATTTTGGCATTAGTTTTAAAATAAGATGTATGCTTGGGATCAATTTGACTAGCTTTTTTAACAAGGTAGGCCACGTATTTTTGTGGCATATTCAGGTTATACCAAATATGAGGATTGTCGCCCTGTTTTAGTCCCATAAGCTGCTCTCCTACTTTAGTAACATGAATATCATTTGCATTAGCCAAATTAGTCATCCAGCTGTCATATCCCAAACCATTTGCAATAACGATATTGGCATTGGCTACTTCTTTAGCGGAGCCAGTAGTAGGCTCAAAATCATGGGGATCGGTATCGCCATGATTGATAATTGCCTCGACTTTACCGTGCTTACCCACGATATTTTTGGCAATATTGGCATAAATATTAGTTGATGTGACAATGTCGACCTGATGTTTCTGAGTATTTTCCTCTTTTTTAGTTGAACAGGCTGATAGAAAGAATAATAAAAATACTACCAGTAGAGAAGAAAACACAACTTTCTTTTTATTTTTCATTTTAATACCTTCTTGCTACTTATTGTAAGGTAAGAAAAAAGAGATCATAACGAATATGATCTCTTTTCTTCATTTATCTACGGAGTGTGAGGGATTTGAACCCTCGATACAGGTATAAGCCCGTATACATGATTTCCAATCATGCTCCTTAAGCCACTCGGACAACACTCCATACAAGAGTACTCCGGCTGTCAGACTCGAACTGACGACATCTTGATTAACAGTCAAGCGCTCTACCAACTGAGCTAAGCCGGAATATTAAAAAAGAGCACGGCAGCTTCCTTTCCTCGCAGGCAGTT
>NZ_NFKZ01000024.1:0-26416 GCF_002160635.1 Lactobacillus gallinarum | reverse complement strand
CAGCTTTGAAGAGTGAACGGCGCTTTGCCAAGATAGGCAGCAGCTTCTTTTAAATACATAATTCTAGACATAAAAAATCTCACCACCTTGTAGCGAGATTATAACACACTTTATAACACACTTTATAACACTTAAGAAACACAATTACACATATATTTTTAAACTTGTTGAAACTCTTTTTTGAAAATCAGTACCGATCAAATGTAATTGAGGAGTAAAATCTGGTTCTTTGCCTTGAAAATAGATATCTAACCACTTTTTAGCAGAAGCTAAATATTTATTTCCTCCTTCTGAATATTCTTTATCAAGATTGTCACCGTAGTAGCGATCAGTATCTAGCCATAAACCAATAAGTCCTTGTTCATCACTAGCGAGCAATATTTTGCCAATAGGTGAATTATAGTAAGAAACTGTTTGCATGTTTTTTCTCCTATGATAAAAATAAGATGCTACCATCGATTATGATTGGTAGCATCTTATTAATCTAATTTATTTTCTTAGCTTGTGCACCTTATGTGCTAGCACCATTTCTTTATTGCGATCTTCATAGATCATATCCTTGATGTAATTCCATGGGATTAACAAAGGCGTTTTGCTATTTTTACGGAAAATAAAGTCTGCGTGTCGTCTTTCCAAGTGACGCAAATATCTTTTAGCATTTTGAATCTTAGTATGGTGTTCCAAATGCAATCGTGGTTCGAAATCGACGATTTTGTGTTCAGCGTTGAAAATAGGTCTAACTTTATGGTGCCAGTTCTCAGCACTAGAGATATGATCGCTGACCTTTTTTCCGGCTTCTACGATATTCTCTTTGGTTGCTGGACTTTTCTGATCCTTAAACTCCGCATGTGGATCTAGATAGTAGTTGCCCAAACCATCTTGACGATAAAGTCGTATTTTCTTGAATGTCTTATTTTTCTTGTCCATTCTTACTTCGATAACGTCACCATTTTTGTGATTCATTAAATACATGTGATGTTTTCTAGTGTAATTTGCACTCTTCATGATCAGAAATCTCACCTCTACATTAATTATTCTGAAACGATATTATACCAGTATTTTAACTATATTTTTAATTTAATGGTATAAAAGTTGCTATTTTTTTAGGAAATTAGACGAAAGGATGGAGTGTTTGGTTGTTATTTTCTATACGCCAGCATAATAAAAGGTATTCCCCTTTTTACAGCTGAAGACTATTAAGTAATCACTAACTTATAATAAAATCATTTAAAGTCGGGAGAAAAGGTGTTACGCTTAAGTAGGACGAGGTTATAGAATAGTTATTTTAAAGTAATTAATTGTATACAAAAACATGCTTAGCTTCGGAAAAGCTAAGCATGATGTCCCATAATATGAGTCGCTTGCAATTTATCTTGCAAGCGGCTTTTATTTTAGAAAAAATAATAAATATTGCAAGAGTATTGATTTCTGTTTTTGTATAGAAAATAAAATTTGTTTATTTTTAATGAAGCTGGCTATCTGCATTTTACTGAGGAATATTAATTAGCTGATACCGCTACTTGCCGTCATGCTGTTTTAGCTGCTTTCAAAAAAGAATTTCCGCGCAGTAGTCGTGCGTATTTAATCGCTAAATAGTATACTTTTCAGTAAAGAAAACTATTTAGTACAAGTCAGAAAGGAAGTCTTTTCATTGAAATATGCAGAAAAGTCACCCGCATTGTGGAATGCCATTCATCACGAAGAAGAGCGCCAACAAAACACGATTGAATTAATTGCTTCTGAAAATATTGTTTCTGATGCAGTTCGTGAAGCTCAAGGTTCAGTTTTAACTAACAAATATGCCGAGGGCTATCCTGGTCGACGCTATTATGGCGGTTGTCAATACATTGATCAAGTTGAACAACTTGCTATTGATTATGCTAAAAAATTATTCAATGCTAAATTTGCTAATGTTCAACCCCACTCTGGTTCACAAGCAAATATGGCTGTTTATCAAGCTTTGCTGAAGCCAGGCGATGTAATCCTTGGCATGGGCATGGATGCTGGCGGTCATTTAACTCACGGTGCCAAAGTAAACTTCAGTGGTAAAGAATATAGATCTTATAGTTACGGATTAAATGTTGAAACTGAAGAACTTGATTTTGATGCTATTCGTCGGATCGCCTTAGATGTTCATCCCCAATTGATCGTTGCTGGTGCTTCTGCATACAGCCGAATTATTGATTGGCAAAAATTCCGTGAAATTGCCGATGAGGTTGGCGCCTATTTAATGGTTGATATGGCCCATATTGCTGGTTTGGTAGCAACTGGCCAACATCCTAGTCCTATTCCAGTAGCTGATGTAGTGACGACTACTACGCATAAGACCTTGCGTGGTCCTCGCGGCGGCATGATTTTATCTAATAGTTTAGAAATTGGTAAAAAGATTAATTCAGCTTTGTTTCCAGGTATTCAAGGTGGTCCTTTAGAACACGTAATTGCCGGAAAAGCGCAAGCTTTTTATGAAGACTTACAGCCACAATTTACCGATTATATTAAACAAGTAATCAAAAACGCTAAGATAATGGCAGAAACTTTTGCTAAGTCTGACAATATTCGTGTAGTTTCTGGTGGTACTGATAATCACTTAATGATTATTGATATTACAGATACTGGGTTAACGGGTAAAGATGCACAAAACTTGCTTGATTCAGTTCATATTACAACCAATAAAGAATCAATCCCTGGTGATCAGCGCAGTCCTTTTGTAACTAGTGGTTTAAGAATTGGTACACCAGCAATTACTAGCCGCGGTTTTGATGAGGAAGACGCTAAAAAGACAGCTGGATTAATTATTGAAATTTTGTCTAATCCAGAAGATGAAACAACAATTGAACACGTTAAACAAGAAGTTAAAGAATTAACTCAAAAACATCCAATTAATTAATTTGAATAGAAAATAAACAGTTCTAGTTTTTTGCTAGAACTGTTTTTGTTATAATTAGAAGCTAAAAATCGAGAAAAATATAGGGTAAGAATGAAGGATAAGTGATTATTTGGAAGGAATGAAACGACATAAAATAGGTCTGTTTTCGGCTATTATGTTGGCCTTAAATTCTTTGATAGGCTCAGGTTGGCTGTTTGGTTCAGGTTCTGCAGCGAAAATTGCTGGGCCAGCCGCAATCCTCTCTTGGATTTTAGGTGCTGTCATTATTATTGCTATTGCTTTGACCTATGTAGAATTGGGAGCAATGTTTCCTGAAAGTGGTGGTATGAGTAGATATGCTCAATACAGTCATGGATCGTTACTGGGATTTGTTGCTGCGTGGGCCAATTGGATTTCATTAGTAACTTTGGTACCAATGGAAGCCGTGGCGGCTGTTCAATATATGAGTTCGTGGCCGTGGTCATGGGCTAATTGGACTAAGAATTTTATTAAAGATGGCAATATTACTTTTGCAGGATTGGGCGGTGTATTTATTTTTATGTGTATTTTTACAATGATCAATTTTTGGTCAGTAAAAATTATGACACATTTTACTAATTTGATTTCTATTTTTAAAATCTTATTGCCTACTTTAACGATTGTAGTTTTAATTTGCAGTGGTTTTCATGCACAAAATTTCGGCTCCAACGTTCATGAATTTATGCCGTATGGAACACGTTCCATCTTTGAGGCTACGTCAGTTTCAGGAATTATCATGTCATATGATGCATTTCAGACCGTGATTAATATGGGTGGAGAATTGAAGAATCCACGTAAGAATATTGTCCGCGGTGTCTTGATCTCTATGATCATTACTGCAGCGATTTATATCATGCTGCAAGTAACTTTTATTGGAGCAGTCGAACCAAGTACGTTAGCCAAGGTAGGCTGGCATGGCATTGACTTTACTTCACCATTTGCGGATTTGGCAATTATTTTAGGAATCAATTGGTTGGTAATTTTGCTTTATTTAGATGCGTTTGTATCACCATTTGGCACAGGCGTCGCTTTTGTAGCTACAGCATCTAGAGCTTTGGCCGCTATGACACATACACGTCACTTACCTAAGTGGCTAGGCCGGCTTAATCAAAAGTATTTAATTCCGCGTTACGCGATGATTGCGGATTTGATTTTAGCGGTAATTTTGGTCAGCCTATTTAGAAACTGGAATTTATTGGCAACCGTAATCACTGCTTCAACATTAATTGCATATTTAACAGGCCCCGTAACGGTAATGACTTTGAGAAAAGTAAAACCTAATCTTGATCGTCCGTTTAAACCTCGTTACATGCCATATCTAGCACCAATTGCCTTTATTTTAACTAGCTTGTCAATTTACTGGTCAATGTGGCCAACTACGATTCAAGTTATCTTGGTAATTGCATTAGGCTTGCCGATTTATTTCTATTATGAAATTCACTATCAACATTCAAATTTAAAAGAACAATTACGTAGTTGTTGGTGGATGATTGTTTATTTGATCTTTATGTCAATAATGTCTTATGTGGGAAGCGATGGCTTTGGTGGACAAAATTGGATTAAATATCCTTTTGACTTTGTCGTAATTGCTGTAGCTTCACTTGGATTTTATTACTGGGGTATTAAAACAGGATTACGTAAAATCGATTTGTATATTGAAAAAGACAGTAAAAAATAAAGTTGCCATAGTCAACTTTATTTTTTTACTTTTGTGCTTCGTTTAAATATTTGGTTAATACTTTAAAAACACCGTTATCGTTGTTGCTTGGTGCAATAAATTTAGCCATCTTTTTAACGCTATCTTGACCATTTTCCATGGCATAACTTAATCCAGCTAATTTGAGCATTTCAATATCATTTTCGCCGTCGCCAAATGCAATTAATTGAGTTCGAGGGACGTCTAGGTAAGCAAGAAATTCTTTAAGGCCGTTAGCCTTGTTAACATTATAGGGAATAATGTCCATATAGTTCCAGCCGCTAGTTGTAACGTGAATTTTTTCAACGCTTCTGCTATTGAATCCATATTCTAATTCTCGTCGAACCTTGCTAGGATAATCGACCGTAACTTTAGTATATTGATCATCTTCAGGGATCTGATCAAAGTCATCAACTTCAATACTATTAGGATAGAAATAATGATGTGATCGTTTAAATTGAGCCGGCGTACTTTTTAAAAAGTATGAATGCTTAACGCCGCTGATTAATGTGCTTTGGACGGCTCCAGGATAACGCAGATGCAAATAATCAACTAGATTTAAAATGCATTTTTTAGAAAAAGTTGTTGTACGGATGATCTTGCCATCGCGCACAAGAACCGCACCATTATCAGCAACAAAATCGACGGAATCAGTAAAATCACCGAAATCTGCTTCTAATCGTCCTGCTGGTCGTCCACTGGCAATAATAAAGTGAGCACCGTGCTTGTGTAAACGGTATAAAATTTCACCGAACATTTCATGATCATATTTCTTTTCATCATTTACAAATGTGCCATCGACATCTACTGCAACAGCTTTAAAAGGAAGATCTTTCATCTAAATTACCTCATTCAAAATAAATTCTGCTATTAGTTTAGCACTCATTGTAAGAGGTTACATGACATATTAGTTTCATACTGTGAAAAATGTCTTGAATTAGTTACTTGAAGATGTTATTCTAGTTTACGTTAATCGATTAATCTATGATCTGTAATATGGTCATGGCAAAGGAGTAATAAATTATGAAACAAGGTATTCATCCAGATTTTCAAAAAGTAGTTTTCATGGACTCAGCAACTGGTGCTAAGTTCTTAGCTGGTTCAACTTTGAAGCCAGAAGAAACTATTGACTACGAAGGCGAAACTTACCCATTAGTACGTGTTGAAGTTTCATCAGATTCACACCCATTCTACACTGGCAAGCAAAAGTTTGCTCAAGCAGATGGTCGAATCGAAAAGTTCAACAAGAAGTATGGCTTGAAGAAGTAAACCTTTGTCTGGTGGAAGCAGTCCCATTGGGGCTGCTTTTTTTCTTCATTAGATTATTTGGCAGAATGCTTGAAAGACAGTATAATGTTTTCTGTATAAAAATGTTTTTATGGGAGTAAAGATTCAATGAAAATGCAAATGGCTGAAATTGCCAAGGCTTTAAATACTACTTGTGAAGGCGACGACAAAACTATTATTACTTCTGTTGCCTTTGACTCCAGAAAGATCACAACTGGTGGTTTATTTGTACCGCTTGAAGGTGAACGTGATGGACATGATTTTGTGGCGGGTGCCATTAGCAATGGTGCTTCTGCTACGTTGTGGAAGAAAGGCCATCCAAATAAGCCTGAAGATATCACAGTAATTGAAGTAGATAATCCTCTTACTGCTATGCAAGATTTGGCGCGTTATTATTTACGCAAGGTTAATCCAACTGTAGTAGGTATTACAGGTTCTAATGGTAAAACCACTACTAAGGATATGATTGCTGCAGTTTTATCTAAGCGTTTTAACGTACATAAGACACAAGCTAACTTTAATAATGAAATTGGTGTACCAATGACCATTCTTGAAATGAAACCAAATACTGAAATTTTGGTCCTTGAAATGGGTATGGATAGACCAGGTCAGCTGCACCACCTAAGTGAATTAACTCATCCGGATGTAGCTGTCATTACTATGATTGGTGAAGCTCATATTGAATTCTTTGGCAGTCGCGACAAAATTGCTGACGCTAAGATGGAAATCACCGACTTTTTACGTGAAGATGGTGAATTCATTTATAACGGTGATGAACCATTGTTGCAAGAACGTGCTAAAAAGCTGGATCAAGCTAAGGCCACTTTTGGTTTTAGAGATGAAGATACAGTACATGCAACTGGCTTCAAGAGCTACATGCACCACGCTACCTTTACAATCAATGACTCAGAGCAAAAATTCTCAATTCCAATGATTGGTAAGCATAATGTTTCTAATGCAATGGCTGCAATTAGCGTAGGTCATCATTTTGGTGAAAGCGATGAAGAAATTGCTTCATCATTGTCTAACTTTAAGCCAACTGCTAACCGTATGGAATGGGAAAAGGGCGATGCTGGTGAAGCGATTATGAGTGATGTTTACAACTCAAATCCAACTGCTGTTAGAGCGGTTGTTACCAGTTTTGGTCAAGTTGAAGTTAAAGACGGCGGTCGCAGAATTGCTGTACTTGGCGACATGCTAGAACTAGGTGAAAAATCGCCAGAACTTCATGCTGGATTAAGTGATACTTTAGACCCACAAATCATAAATGAAGTGTACTTGTATGGCTCTGAAATGAAGAATTTATACGATGCTTTGCAAGATAAATACGAGCCAGAGAATTTACATTATTATACTCAAGATGAAATGGATCATATGATTAATGATCTTAAAAATGACATTAAGCCGGACGACATTATCGTATTAAAGGGTTCACACGGGATGCACCTTGAAAATGTCTTAGCCCGACTAAGATAGGAGAAAATTTTTTGAAGTTTTCAGAATTAGGATTAAACGATGCGCTTCTTAAAGCGATTAAACGCTCAGGTTTTGAAGAAGCAACCCCAATCCAAGAACAAACTATTCCACTTGCTTTACAAGGAAAGGATGTAATTGGACAAGCACAAACTGGTACCGGTAAAACTGCCGCTTTTGGTTTGCCAATTTTACAATCCATTGATAAAAAAGAAAAAGCAATCCAAGCAATTATCATCGAACCAACGCGTGAACTTGCTATTCAAACACAAGAAGAATTATTCCGCTTGGGTCGTGATGAACATGCTCATGTCCAAGTGGTTTATGGTGGTGCAGATATCGGCCGTCAGATTCGTTCACTAAAGCACCACGTACCATCAATTTTAGTCGGTACACCAGGTCGGTTATTAGATCACTTAAAACGTGGCACAATTGATTTAGATAAAGTTAATACAGTAGTTTTGGATGAAGCAGATGAAATGCTCGATATGGGCTTTATCCAAGATATTGAAAGCATCTTGAGGTATGCTAAAAAACGCAAGCAAACTTTGCTTTTCAGTGCTACGATGCCTAAGCCAATCTTACGAATTGGTGAAAAATTCATGAAGGATCCTGCTATTGTTCAAATTAAGGCTAAGGAATTAACAGCTGATTTAATTGATCAATACTTTGTTCGTGCTAAGGAATCCGAAAAGTTCGATATTATGTGTCGTTTAATTGACGTCCAAGGTCCAGATTTAGCCTTAGTATTTGGTCGTACGAAGCGTCGTGTAGATGAGCTTACACGCGGATTACAAGCACGTGGCTATAATGCTGCAGGTATTCACGGAGATCTATCTCAGGCGCGTCGTATGGCAGTCTTGAAGCGATTCCGTGAAGGTAAGTTGGATATTTTAGTTGCTACTGATGTGGCAGCACGTGGTTTGGATATTTCAGGGGTAACTCACGTATATAACTACGATATTCCTCAAGATCCAGATTCATATGTTCACCGTATTGGTAGAACTGGGCGTGCAGGACAAAATGGTATCTCAGTAACCTTTGTAACTCCAAATGAAATTGGCTACATGAGAACTATCGAACAACTTACTAAGAAAAAGATGTCACCACTTCGTCCACCAACAGATGATCAAGCACTTCGCGGTCAATTAAAGCAAGCTAAGGCTGAAATCGAAGATTTGATGAATGGTGATTTGGGTAAATATACTCAAGATGCTAGTGAACTTCTTGATAACTATTCAGCTCTTGATTTAGTAGCTGCTTTTCTTAAGAACTTAGCTAAGGATTCAACAGAAATTAAGGTTAAGATTACGCCAGAAAAGCCTTTGCCATACAAGGGCGATGGTCGTCATGGTCGTGGCCGCCGAGGACGTAATGATCATGGTCGTGGACATGGCAATTATCACCGCCGTCGCAATAACAATAATAATTACCGTCACAACGGTAATCGCGGTCGTCGTGGACGTGGCAATGGACATGAATTCGTAATTAAGAATAAAAAAGATTAATTTTTTAGACTAAAAAGGAAGTTGTAATTTTTGCAACTTCTTTTTTGTATTATAATGATGTCATTGTGTGAGGTGAGAAACGATGATTAAAGGTGTAGGGATTGACTCAATTGAAGTTGAACGTGTTAAAAAGATCGTGGCAAAAGGAGATTCTTTCGCTAAGAAGGTTTTGACTCCAAAGGAATTTGCCCAGTATCAAAAGATGAAAGGCAAAAGAAAAGTTGAATATCTCGGAGGTCGTTTTTCATTAAAGGAATCTTTTTCTAAAGCTATGGGAACAGGCTTAGGCAAATACGTAGGTTTTCAAGATGTGGAAACTTTATGGGATGATTTGGGGCATCCAGTGATGACTTCAACTAAGTTTGATGGAAATATTTTCCCAAGTATCACACATGATAATCATGAAATTATTACGTTTGTAGTATTAGAGGAGAAATAAAAATGGTTCCAGGCTATCATCGTCCAGCCGTTGTAAAAGTAAATTTAGGTGCAATTAGAAGAAATATTAAGAATGAAATGCAGCACCTTGAACCAAATCAAAAGATGCTGGCTGTAGTTAAGGCTAATGGCTATGGTCATGGTGCAGTCGAAGTGGCAAAGGTTGCTGAGGAAGAAGGAGCAGCAGGATTTTGTGTTGCCATTTTAGATGAAGCATTGGAATTGCGCCGTGCTGATATTGTTAAGCCTATTTTGGTTTTGGGAGTAGTTTCTCCTGAATATGCACCAATTGCTGCTGTAAATAATGTTTCATTGACAGTACCTAATTTAGAGTGGTTAAAAGACGCTGAAAAATATTTAACAAAAGAAAACTTGCAATTAAAGATTCATTTAGGGATTGATTCTGGTATGGGTAGAATTGGTTTCAATGAAGATGATGAATTTATTGCAGCCAATAAGTTCTTGGAAAATAATAATAACTTCTTTATTGAAGGGATGTTTGCCCATTTTGCCTCTGCAGATAGCGCTGATGAGACTTATTTCAAGCATCAATGCGAGAAATTCAAGCATATGAAGAGTTTATTAACTGTTAAACCTAAATGGATTCATGTTGATAATACTGCAGCAAGTATTTTTCATGAAGGTATCAAGAGTGATCTGGTTCGTTTTGGAATTGGAATCTATGGCTTAAATCCATCTTCAAATCCATCTTCTCCAGATTTAACTTCTGCAATTAAGTTAGAACCTGCTTTATCATTTGAAAGTGAATTAACACATGTTAAAAATATTCATAAAGGTGATGGAGTAGGCTATGGTTCTACCTTCATGGCTGAAGAAGATACAGTTATTGGAACTGTCCCTGTTGGTTATGCCGATGGTTGGATTAGAAAGTATCAAGGTTTTAAGGTAAAAGTTGGCGATGAATATTGTCCGATTGTGGGACGTATTTGTATGGATCAATTTATGGTTAAAATGCCAAAGAAAATGCCAGTTGGTACCAAAGTAGTGATTATTTCAAATAACCCAGCTGATCCAAACAATATTAAGGCGGCAGCTGATTATGTTGATACAATTCACTATGAAGTTGCTTGCTTGCTGAATGATCGGTTACCACGTGTTTATTATGAAAAATAGTAAATGAAAAAGCCGAAATCACGATTATTTTTTCGTGATTTCGGCTTTTTTTGGTTAAAAAATAAATAACTTAGGGTATTAATTGTGATATGTTCATGTTAAAATATATTAAACCTGCACATTGTATTGAGAATTTAAAAGCTATATATAAATAGTAAAATGTTTTTTTATAATAAACAAGGTGAAATATATTGGATATTAGAACCCAAACAACAAAAAGTAATTTGAAAAAGGCTTTGTTGCAATGTATGAAAGAACAAGCTTTTAATGAGATCAAAGTTAAAGACATTATTTTAGCATCGGGTATCAGTTCACGTACTTTTTATCAATACTATAAAGACACACACGCCTTATTATTAGCAGTTGAAGATGACATCCTAGCTGAATTTAATAAAGCATTACTCGCGGATCGTGAAGCTGTTAATGGGATCGATCATGTTTTGTCTCAAGATGAATTGATAAAAGTAGCAGAGAATATTTCTAAAAATTCAATCTCTTTCTTTTTGAAAAATAAAGATAAACTTGAAATTTTAACTTCAGATAATGGAGACATCCGCTTTTTTAATAAGATGATTGAATATGCCAATAAAGAATTTACCATTCGAATGGAAATGATGAATCCAAACTATAAGGCGATTTTGGCACAAGAGCAAACAATTCCACCAGATATGGTTTTAGGAATCTTTGATATTAATATCATTAATGTGGTATTGCAATTAATTAAATATAATGATGAGTTGTCTCCAGCTGATATGCGTCGTTATATTGCGGGCTATTTGACTCGAACTCCATTACAATTTTTGGGATTGATGAAATAATACAAAAAAAGCTTCTAACTTTTAATTAAGTCAGAGGCTTTTTTATATGTTTTTTAATCTTTATGTGGATGTTCGATGAAGACACCAGGATTTTCATCGCTCATGATAGTCATACCGGCTTGCAAATCTTCGATTTCAGAAACAACGAAACCTTTCTTTTGCAATTTATCTACAATGGTCTTCATTGTGATGTCGGATACGCCTGCAGGTAAGGTAAACAAGGTTCTTCTTACGAAGTCTCCTTCAAGTTCTCCAGCTGCAGCATCAAGTGTCATTACACTAGACATATTAGTATGTTTTGACACGATCTTAGACATTTTAATTAAGTTACCGCGTGCATTATCGGATAAAACAGTTAAAACATATGAACCATTTTTAACATCCCATGCGTCTGATAACATGTCTAATAATCTTGAGTGGGTAAGAATACCATAAAAATGATTATCCTCATCAAGAACAGCAATGTATGGCAAGTCTTTGATATTAAAGAATACTCTAAAGAATGGAGAATTTACCTTAATTGTCTTAGTAGCGTTCTTAAGCAAGTAAGTTACTGGTAAATTCATGTCTCCGCCTTGAGATTTGTGGCGGTAAATGTGCATTTTATAAATATTACCGCGGAAAATAGTGCCAGTGTCATCTACAATAGGCACACATCTATATCCAGATTTCTCCAGAATATCCAATGCTTCTGCTAATGTGGCTTTTTCATTAACTGTTGTTAAGTAATCTTTCTTAATAACTAAAGATTTAATAAGCATGAGTTCGCCTCCAAATTGAAAATGTTTCAAGTAATTATAGCATAATCAGTATGTTAATTAAATATTAATTAAAGACTAGCTAAAGTAATCAAATATATTTTAACAATAGTTAGTGAAATAAAAAAGCATCTCCTCCTAAGAAAAGATGCTCTTTTAATGAACTAATTTAAGAATTATTGACGAACCTTAACGCCAGTTTCTTTGAAGGCCTTGTCCATAACCTTCTTTAATTGATCTGCTGAAGCAGTCATTAATTCTTTTTCTTTATCGCTTAATGGAATTTCGATAACTTGTTCAAGACCCTTGCGGCCAACAACTGCAGGAGTACCGATGTGAAGATCGTGTAAACCATATTCACCATCCATTGGTACTGAAAGTGGAAGTACACGGTGTTCATCGTTCAAGATAGCCTTAGCGATCATTGCTGAAGCAGTACCGATACCGTAGAAGGTAGCACCCTTCTTGTTGATGATGTCGTAAGCCATGTCGGCAACTTCCTTGTGGATGTCTTCAAGCTTAGATTCATCCATACCGTGAGCCTTAACCCAGTCACTAACCTTTACGCCACCAACATTGTTGTAGCTCCATGCTGGGAATTCAGTATCACCGTGTTCACCAAGCATGTATGCGTTAACTGAACGTGGGTCAACGTGTTCCATCTTACCGATAACCTTTTGAAGACGACCAGTGTCAAGTGAAGTACCTGAACCGATAACACGATCCTTAGGGAAGCCTGACATCTTCCAAGTTGCGTGAGTCAAAATGTCAACTGGGTTTGCAACTACTAAGAAGATACCATCAAAGCCTGATTCAACGATTGGTTCAACGATTGATGATAAAATCTTCAAGTTCTTGTTTACAAGGTCAAGACGAGTTTCACCTGGCTTTTGTGGAGCACCAGCAGTAATAACAACTAAGTCTGCATCCTTACAATCTGGGTAGTCAGCTGCGTAAATGTTCTTTGGAGAAGTCCAAGGAGTTGCATCAGCTAAGTCGATTGCGTCACCTTGAACGTGTTCCTTAGCAATATCGATGATACCTAATTCTTCAGCGATACCTTGTTGTACCATTGAAAATGCGAAGGTAGAACCTACGGCACCGTCACCGACTAAAATAACTTTACGGGGTTTTTCAACTCTTGCCATAACAATAAATCTCCTTTTTATTAGTGATAATCTTAACAAAGAAATTATACCATGTTAGCAAGCATTAATAAAATTATTATTTATTGTTTGTGCTATTATATGAGGGATTATGTAATGAGGGGTATATATAATGAAAATAATTGCAGGTTTAGGTAATCCAGGTCAAAAGTACGATAAAACCAAGCACAACACTGGTTTTATGACTATGGATCACTATCTTAATGAAAAAGGATTATCTTTGGACAAAGATAAGTTTGAAGGACATTGGACTAAGCAAAAAATTAATGGTGAGGATGTAATTTTGCTTGAACCTCAAACTTATATGAATGAATCAGGGCGTTCAGTTAGCCAAATTGCTAATTTCTTTAAAGTGGACCCAGAAGACGTTTTGATTATTCAAGATGATATGGATATGCCAATTGGCAAAATTAGAATTAGAGCTAATGGTAAGAGCGGTGGCCATAATGGAATTAAAAGCATTATCCGAGACTTAGGAACAGAAAAGTTTAATCGCTTAAAGATTGGGATTCGTCATCCTAAGAACACGACAGTTGTTTCATGGGTGCTTACGCCATTTAACGATGAGCAACAAAAATTAATGGATAATGCATTTGATACAAGTGTAAAGATTATCGATGACTTTATTGCAGGCCGCGATAGTCAATATTTAATGAATAAGTATAATTAAAATGCGTTTAACAGAAATATTAAAAGAAGATCAAGACTTAAATAATTTTATTGCAAAGACTAAACAAGTAAAGAATTCACTAATCACTGGCGCTAATGCCGGTGCTTTTAGTCTACTTTTAAAACAAATCGTAACTGAGTTAGATGCTCCACTTATTTTAGTAGAGGAAAATGAAAATAAGGCTCAGAATTTATACGGAGAATTAAGTGCAATTCTACCTGATGATAGTGTACAAATCTTTCCTGTAGATGCCACTATTGCTACACAAACGGCAGTCAGTTCACCAGATGAGTTAAGTAATCGGATTGAGGCACTTAACTTTTTATTAAGTAAAAAAGCTGGGATTGTAGTAACTACACCGCAAGGCTTGCAATATAAATTGTCTGCTCCTGACGAATTTGCTCAAGCTAAGAAAGATTTTGAACCTGGCAAAGAATACGAATTAACTGACTTAAATAAATGGCTAGTTAGTTTGGGCTATAAAAAAGAGGCGTTAGTTGCTCGGCCAGGAGAATTTGCTATTCGTGGTGATATTTTAGATGTATATCCTTTAGACAGAGAGAATCCAGTAAGAATTGAATTCTTTGGTGATGAAATTGATACGATCAAGGAATTTGATCTAGCAACTCAGCGTAGTCAAAAAGAAATTGATCGTGTTGAAATTTCTGCAGCTCAAGATCGAGTATTTTCTAGTGAAGCTATTGAAGCTGCGGCAAAAGCAATAGAAAAAGATATGGGGGATGCACCTGCACCGGACAAGGCAGTCAAAGATCACTTTACGGTGGCACTCGATGCTTTGAATGCAGGTGGATTACCAGATAATTATGCCTTTTTGGTGGATTATTTAATTAAAAAGCCAAGTAGCTTATTAGAATATTTAGATAAAAATGGTCAAATCTTGATTGATGATCTGCCTTTAATCAAACAAGCGGTAGAGACTGTAGATAAGCAAAATGCAGCTTTTATTAGTGATGAACTAAAAACTGGTGCAATGCTGCCGAAGCAAACTTTGCGCAGTGATTTTGATCAAGTATTAACTAAAGATAAGCACCATAGAATATATTTCTCTCTTTTCCAGCGCAGTATGGGACGAATTCGTTTGGGACAGATGCTCAATTGGCAAACGCGTGAACCAGAACAATTCTTTAGTCAAATGCCCCTAATTAAGTCAGAACTTGAGTCGTATCAAAAATCTGGTCAAACAGTTGTACTACAAGCAGATAATGCGAAAAGAGCTAAACAAATCGATCAGACAATGGTCGACTTTGGTCTAAACTTGCCAATTGTAGATAAAAATGAAATCTCAGAAGGTAAATCGCAAATCGTAGTAGCGGGTTATACCAGCGGTTTTAGTTTACCTTCGGTGAAGTTAGTTTATTTGACCGAACGCGAACTTTTTAACAAGCGTCCACAGCGTAAAAAGAGAATCAAAACTCTGGAAAATGCTCAGAGATTACGTAATTATACTGAGTTAAAGCCAGGGGATTATGTTGTCCATGTTAATCATGGTATTGGTCGTTTTGAAGGAATTAAAACACTAGAAAATAATGGCGTTAAGCGTGATTACATTACCATCACCTATCAACATGGCGATCAATTATTTGTACCAGCAGATCAGCTTAGTTTGGTACAAAAGTATGTGGCTTCTGAAGGAAAGACGCCTCATATTAACAAACTTGGTGGTAGTGAATGGGCTAAAACTAAGCGTAAGGTCCAATCTAAGGTTGAAGATATTGCTGATGATTTGATAGAGCTTTATGCTAAGCGCGAATCGGAAAAAGGTTTTGCTTTTTCACCAGATGACGATTTGCAAAAACAATTCGAAGATGCCTTTCCATATGCAGAGACTCCGGATCAGTTACGTTCAATTAAAGAAATCAAGGAAGATATGGAAAAGCCGAAACCGATGGATCGTCTAGTTGTAGGAGACGTTGGTTTTGGTAAAACAGAAGTAGCTTTAAGGGCGGCTTTTAAAGCAATTCAGGATAATAAACAAGTAGCTTTTTTAGTGCCAACAACTATTTTGGCTCAGCAGCACTATGAAACTATTCAAGATCGTTTCAAAGATTTTCCTGTTAATACTGCGATGCTTTCTCGTTTTCAAACTCCAGCTGAATCTAAGGAGATTATTGAGGGACTGAAGGAAGGAAAAATTGATTTAGTCGTAGGTACCCACAGACTGTTATCAAAGGATGTTGAATTTAAAGATCTTGGATTGTTAATAGTTGATGAAGAGCAGCGCTTTGGCGTTAAGCATAAAGAAAGGCTAAAGCAGTTAAAGGCTAATATTGACGTGTTGACTCTCACTGCTACGCCAATTCCTAGAACTTTGCATATGTCGATGGTTGGGGTGCGCGATTTATCTGTGATGGAAACTCCGCCTCAAAATAGATATCCAATTCAAACTTATGTGATGGAACAAATTCCAAGCGTAGTAAGGGATGCATGTTTGCGTGAAATGCAGCGTGATGGACAGGTCTTTTACCTACATAATCGAATTAGTGATATCGATGAAACTGTGGAAAAGCTGCAACAATTAATCCCGAATGCGCGGATTGCTAGTGCTCATGGACGAATGAGTCAAAATCAATTGGAAGACATTTTGTATCGGTTTTTGAACCGTGAATTTGATATTTTAGTAACGACGACCATCATTGAAACGGGTATCGACATGCCTAATGTTAATACGATGATTATCGAAGATGCTGATCACTATGGTTTGAGCCAGCTTTATCAGCTGCGAGGGAGAATCGGTCGTAGTGCCAGACTTGCCTATGCATATTTTCTGTACCAGCCTAACAAAGTTTTAACCGAAGTTGGTGAAAAACGCCTAGATGCAATCCGCGATTTTACTGAATTAGGGTCAGGCTTTAAGATTGCTATGCGTGATTTGTCGATTAGAGGAGCTGGCAATATGCTGGGAGCCCAGCAGCACGGCTTTATTGATAGTGTTGGTTATGATTTGTATTCACAAATGCTTAGCGATGCAATTAAAGAGCGTAAGGGTAAGAAGACAGTTAAGAAGTCAAATGCAGAGATTGATTTAAAACTTGAAGCCTATATTCCAGATTCATATATTGGCGACCAAGAAGAAAAAATCGAATTTTACAAAAAGATTAAAGCAGTCAATAATCAGGAAGAATTAGATAAAATTGAAGATGAACTAATTGATCGCTTTGGTGATTATCCAGCAGCTGTTGAGAATTTACTTGCTGTAGCTGGGTTAAAGGTAGATGCTGATCTAGCTCAAGTCTTAAATGTACTGAAAAAAGATAATAATACTATTAAGGTTGAGTTTAATAATGCTGCTTCACATGAATTAGAAGGACCTAATATTTTCAGAGCATTAGAACACGTAAGTCTTAAAGCACGTATTAGCATGAATCAAGAAAAAAGAATGGTTGTTTTGCTGCAACTGCCTGATAAGATGAAGAATCGAGTTTTGTTTAATGAATTAACTACGTTCTTAGAGGCTGCCAGCGAAATAGTGCAAAGATAGAGGTATAAATTATGAGAATTGATAAATTTTTAAAGGTTTCAAGATTAGTTAAGAGAAGAACTGTTGCTAAGGAAATGGCAGATCAAGGCCGAATTAAAGTTAATGGACGAGTAGTTAAGTCCAGTTACGATGTAAAAATCGATGATATTATTGAAATTGGTTACGGTGCGCGAGTAATTAAAGCCAAGGTTTTGAATATTCGCGAAACCACTAAAAAGGCTGAAGCAAGTGAACTTTACGAGTTAGTTGATTGATGACTTTCCCATAAATCGTTGTTATACTTAACGTAAACGATATTTGTTATAACAGAGGATAAAAAAATGAATCATGGTCCACATATTTACAATTCGTTAAGTCCAGAAGCTCAGAGAGAGAAGCTACTTCGTAAGCAAGCGAAAATCGAAAAACGAGTTCATCGCATTCGATTAAATAGAATTGTTGCTGTTTTTGCTATTATATTTGTGATTTTGGGTATTCAAATTACAATTAAAGTTTCACAAACAAAGCGTATTAACAATCAAGTACAAGTTGAAAAACGAGGATTGGCTAAAGTTAAGAAAATAGCTAAAACTTTAAAGACCAAGAGACAGAATCTCGATGATCCAAACTACGTTGCTAAATTAATTCGTTATAAGTTTTATTATTCTAAATCAAATGAAAATGTTTATAACGTGCACGAAAGAAATGATAATGATTAATGAAGAAGTATCAAGCCGGTAACCGGGTAACCGGGGTGATTAATAACATTACCGATTTAGGTATTTTTGTTACATTGCCTAATAGACATTCAGGATTAGTTCATCACAGTGATTTTGGTAATAATTGGGCGCGAGAAAGGCGTCAATATCAAGTAGGCCAAAAGGTTCGCGTTGTTGTCGTGCATGTCAATAGAGGCAGATTTAATCTGTCAATTGCACGCGTAAATGATCCTGATTTAGTTGATCATGATAATCAATTCTCTGATACTAAACCTGCAGAATTTGATCAGGTTTTGAACAAAGTAAGTAGAGATGCTAAAAAGGAAATTGATGAATTAAAAAAGGTTTTGAATAAAAATTAAAAATGACCCGTAATGGGTCATTTTTTTAGTTAGGGAGATTTATGAAAGTAGTAGATTTCTTTAGAAAAAATGGAATAGATTTAGAAAGTAAAACATTATTAGTGGCCGCAAGTGGAGGCCCTGATTCGATGGCTCTTCTTGATATGCTTAAAAACTTGCAAGCCAAAAAGAATTTTCAATTAATGGCTGCACATTTTAATCATCAATTAAGAGAAGACAGTGAGGAAGAAAGCGAGCTTCTAAAAAAATACTGTGATGAAAAAAATGTGCCATTATTTATTGCAAAATGGCCTAAAGAAGAACAACCGCAAGTGGGAATAGAGGCTGCAGCAAGACATGCGCGCTATGCTTTTTTAACACAAATAGCTAAAGAAAATAAGGCTGATTATTTGTTAACTGCCCATCATGGGGACGATTTGCTGGAAAATATCTTGCTTAAATTTATTCGCTCAGGTAATCCCGAAGAGATGAATAGCCTGCAAAGAGTGGGTGAAATGCATGGTGTAAAATTGTTGCGACCATTGTTGGGATACAGCAAGGACGAGCTATTGCAATATAATCAAGCTCATCGAATTGATTTTATAACTGATTCAACTAATCAGGCCGATGAAACGATGCGTAATCGCTTGCGCCATCATGTGGTGCCATTACTCAAAAAAGAAAATCCTGCTTTGATCAAGAATGCACTTTTTTTTAGTCAAAAAATGGATGAATTGATCGATTATGTTGATGAAAAAAATATTGCAGTCGGTCAATTGGAACGTTTTCTAAATGTTGCGTATCGCATTAAGAGTGAAAAATTAAAGCGATTGACGACTAAAGAAAGAACCTTTTTCTGGCAGAGAATGATTTGGCAAAAATATCATCGACGGGTTAATGAAAATTTGGGTAATTTCGCAGTCATTGAATATCAAAATTACTTTTATTTGTATAAAAAGCAAAATATTTCCGAAGTTAAAAAACAGGTAATTAGTTTAAATCAGCCATTTGTGTTTAAAAATAGAAAAATGGTGTTATATACTGAAAGAAAAGCCGGTATAAAGCTGATTGGTGATTTTTGGTTTAAGCCAAATACTGCTTTTAGTGTGGGAGAATTAACGGCGGGGAGTAAACTTCTGCTGCAAAATGGACATCATGTTAAAGCAAAAAAGAAGTTTGCAGAAAATGCGATTCCACTAGCTTTACGACCATTTTGCTTAGCCATTTATGCAGAAAACGAACCAATTTTTGTGGAGAAAATTTATCAAAACCAAAATTGGATCAAAAATGGCAAACATTATTTTCTATATAATTCTTAAAAAGTCTTCAAAATAGTTGAAAATATTAGTGGTAGCATCTTATTTTGTGATAAAATTTTAAACGTATAACTTAGAGACTTTGCGGAGGTTTTTTATGAAGAATAACCGGAATCGGCTGTTATCAAACGGCCTATTCTATATAGTTGTGTTCCTTTTGCTCCTATGGGGAATCAACTGGGCACTCGGCGGTTCTAACAATAGTGGTAGCTCAGAAAATATCAGCTATTCACAATTTGTTAAAGATTTGCGTCAAGGCAAAGTTAAAAACTTTAGTGTTCAACCTGCAAACGGTGTATATACTGTTTCAGGTAGTTACAAGACTGCACAAACAACAAAGAATCAATCAAATAATAGTTTTGATTTCTTTAGTAATAACTCAAGTAGAAAAGTATCACGCTTCTCTACTACTATGTTACAAAATGATTCTACCGTTTCTAACGTGCAAAACTTGGCACAAAAGAGTAACGCTCGGATGACGACTCAAGGAGAATCACAGTCTGGCAATTGGATTTCAACCATTGTCATGCTTGTGCCAACCGTTTTGTTTATTGTCATGCTTTGGATGATGATGAATCAAGGTGGTGCTGGCCGTGGCGGCAGCGGCGGAATTATGAATTTCGGTCGTTCACACGTCAAGCCAGAAGATCCTTCTAAGAATAAGGTTCGTTTCTCTGACGTAGCCGGTGAAGAAGAAGAAAAACAAGAATTAGTAGAAGTTGTTGAATTTTTAAAGGATCCATCAAAATATACTAAGTTAGGTGCTAGAATCCCATCTGGTGTTTTACTTGAGGGTCCTCCTGGTACTGGTAAAACCTTGCTTGCACGTGCCGTAGCTGGTGAAGCTAACGTGCCATTTTACTCAATTTCAGGTTCTGACTTTGTTGAAATGTTTGTTGGTGTTGGTGCAAGTCGTGTACGTGACTTGTTCAATAATGCCAAGAAGAATGCACCAAGTATTATCTTTATTGATGAAATTGATGCCATCGGTCGTCGTCGTGGCAATGGCACCGGCGGTGGCAACGATGAACGTGAACAAACTTTGAACCAATTATTGGTTGAAATGGATGGTTTTGAAGGCGATGAAGGTGTTATCGTCATTGCCGCTACTAACCGTTCAGATGTGTTGGATCCGGCTTTACTTCGTCCAGGTCGTTTTGACCGTAAGGTTTTAGTTGGTCGTCCAGACGTACGTGGCCGTGAAGCTATTTTGAAGGTTCATGCTAAAAACAAGCCACTTGCTCCAGATGTAGACTTGAAGGAAGTTGCTCGTCAAACTCCTGGGTTCGTTGGTGCAGATTTGGCTAATGTCTTGAACGAAGCTGCTTTGGTTGCTGCACGTAGAAATGGTACTGAAATTACTGCATCAGATATTGATGAAGCTGAAGACCGTGTCATTGCAGGTCCAGCTAAGAAGGATCGTTTAATTGCAGAACCAGAAAGACGCCGTGTTGCTTTCCACGAAGCTGGACACTCAATCTGTGGTTTGGTCTTAAGTGATTCTAGAACAGTTCGTAAGGTAACTATTGTGCCACGTGGTCGTGCCGGTGGTTACAACATCATGTTGCCTAAAGATGACCAGTTCATTTTGACTAAGAAACAATTATTTGAACAAATTATTGGTTTAATGGGTGGTCGTGCTGGTGAAGAAGCAACTATTGGTGATAAGTCAACTGGTGCTTCTAACGACTTTGAACAAGCTACTGCTATTGCTCACAGCATGGTAGTAAATTACGGGATGACTGAATCATTGGGTATGGTTGAACTTGAAAAAGAGGGCGAAACCAATCCATACGGCTTTAAGCCATACAGTGAAGCTACTTCAGCTAAAATTGACGAAGCCGTTAAGAAGATCTTGGATGAAGCTCACGCTAAAGCACTTGAGATTGTTAAGGAAAACAAGGAAAAGCATAGAATTATCGCTGAAGCCTTGCTTAAGTACGAAACTTTAGACGAAAAGCAAATCATGTCTTTATACAAGACTGGTAAGATGCCTGAAAAATACGAAAGTGAATATCCAAGTGAATCCAAGGCTTCAACTTATGAAGAAGCTAAGGCTGCTGCAGAAAAGCGTGAAGTTGAAAAAGCAGAAAAGAAAGATTCAGATCAAGCATTAGCTGAACAAGAAAAATCTGCTTTGGAAACTCCATCAGAAAAGAATCATGAAGTTGAAGAAAATAATCCTGAAAATCCAGATAACTCAACTAAAGATACTTCTGCAGATGAAGAGCACAAAGATAATTAGATAAAAATGGGGCCTGTAACGGGCTCTATTTTTTTAGAGAGAAGGAATAAATATGAGTGATTATTTAGTAAAATCAATCGATAAAACTAAAAATTTACGTTTACTGACAATTACCGCTAAAGATGTTGTTGGTGAAGCACAAAAGCGTCATGATTTATGGTCTGCTTCTTCTGCTGTTCTTGGTCGTACACTGGTTGGTACGCTTTTGTTAGCGGGCGCCGAATTAACTGATAAAGAAGAATTGACAGTTAGATTGATGGGCAACGGCCCTGTAGGTCCAACTATTGTTACAGCTACTGCCGATTTAAAGGTGAAGGGTTACGTACGCAATCCACATATTGCTTTGCCACCAAAGAAGAATGGCCATATTGATGTAAAAAGAGCTGTTGGTCAAGGTATGCTTGAAGTTACCAAAGATTTAGGCTTAAAAGAACCATATACTGGTCAAGTTCCGATTGTTTCTGGTGAAATTGCAGAAGATTTTGCATATTATTTGACGAAGTCAGAACAAATTCCGTCAGCAGTTGGTTTATCTGTTTTTGTTAATCCAAATAATTCTATCGGCGAAGCTGGCGGATTTATGCTTCAAGCTTTACCAGGTGCCAGTGATGCTTTGATTACTGAAACAATTAAGAGAATTAAGGCTTTGCCAGCTCTTTCTACTGCATTTTTAGATGGAATGACACCAGAAGATTTAGCACGTAAGATCTTAGGCACTGACTGTAAGATTCTTGAAAAAGATGATGTAGCATTTAGCTGTGACTGTTCTAAAGAAAAATATGCAGGTATTCTTGAAACTTTGAAGAGTTCACAATTAAAGGCCATGATTAATGAAGATCATGGTGCAGAACTTACTTGCAATTTCTGCGGAAATAAGTATCATTACACTGAAGATGAATTAAAGGCTATTTTAGCCAAGAAAAATGAAGAAAAAGATTATTAATTAAATAAAAAGTCCTAGGGTTTTGTCCTGCGGGGCTTTTTTGATATTATAATAAGGTATTTTGAAAGGATGATTTGGTGGATAACAGCTGGAAAATTCGCGATATCACCATTCCTAACCGAGTTGTTGTTGCGCCGATGGCGGGAGTTTCAAATTCAGCGTTCCGCGTTGTATGTAAGGAATTCGGAGCTGGGCTGGTTGTTTGCGAAATGATTTCTGATCATGGAATTATTTATCGAAACAAAAAGACCTTAAGCATGATGGATGTAGATCCACGAGAGCACCCAATGAGTATTCAGATCTTTGGGGGAACTGAAGAAACATTACTTCAAGCTGCTCAATACATTGATCAACATACTGATGCTGACATTATTGATATTAATATGGGTTGTCCTGTGCCTAAAGTAACTAAAACCGATGCTGGTTCAAAATGGCTGCTTGATTCTAATAAAATTTATCAAATGGTCCATGCCGTGGTGCAAAATGTGCAGAAACCTGTTTCTGTTAAAATGAGAACAGGTTGGGATAAAAAGCACGTGTTCGCGGTAGAAAATGCTTTGGCTGCTCAAGAAGCAGGTGCTAGCATGATCGCAATGCATGGTCGCACCCGTAAGCAAATGTACCAAGGTGAAGCAGATTGGGAGATTTTGCACGATGTAGCTCAAGTGCTTGATGTACCGTTTGTAGCTAACGGTGACATTAGAACTCCCGAGCTTGCCAAGAAGGCTTTAGATGAAATTGGTTGTACTGCTGTGATGGTAGGACGTGCTGCTTTAGGTAATCCTTGGATTTTAAAGGATATGACGCATTATCTAGAGACTGGTGAAAAATTACCACCACAAACAGTGCGTGAGAAGGTAGAAACTGCTAAGCATCAACTTCATGCGTTAGTTAAAATTCATGGTGAAAAGCGAGCAGTACCAGAATTTCGTCAACAGGCTGCATACTATTTAAAGGGAATTCCCCGTTCAGCCCGTACTCGTGCTAAAATAAATGAGGTCTGGACGCGTCAAGAAGTATATGACTTACTCGACAATTTTGTTGATGAGTATGAAAAAAGAGAAAAAGCTCGTGCTGCAAGACGCGCGGCAATGAACAAATAATGGAGGAAAAATAAATTGGCAAAGAACGAAATGAATGACCAATTACGTGTTCGTCGTCAAAAGATGGACGAAATGCGTGAAAACGGAATTGAACCATTCGGTCAAAGAAAGTTTGATCGTCAAGATTTAGCAAGTACTTTGGAAGAAAAGTATGGTAAAGAAGATAAAGACGAATTAAACGATGATATGCCTAAGACCAAGATTGCAGGTCGTATGCTTGCAAAGCGTGGTAAAGGTAAGGTAGGTTTCGCAGACCTTTACGACCGTACTGGTAAGATTCAAATTTATGTACGTAAGGATATCGTAGGCGAAGACAACTACAAGGTCTTTAAGAAATCAGATATTGGTGACTTCTTGGGTATTGATGGGGAAGTTATGAAGACTGATACTGGTGAGTTGACTATTCGTGCTACTCACGTAACCTTCTTATCAAAGGCTCTTCGTCCTTTGCCAGATAAGTACCACGGCTTGAAGGATGTTGAAGCAATTTACCGTCAACGTTACCTTGATTTGATCACTAACCGTGACAGCTACATGCGCTTTGTTCACCGTACTCAAATCATTCAAGCTATTCGTGACTACTTAAACAAGCAAAACTTCTTAGAAGTTGAAACTCCAGTACTTCACAATATTCCTGGTGGTGCTGAAGCTCGTCCATTTATTACTCACCACAACGCTTTGGATATTAACCTTTACATGAGAATTGCTTTGGAACTTCCACTTAAGCGTTTGATTGTTGGTGATATGGAACGTGTTTACGAAATCGGCCGTGTATTCAGAAACGAAGGTTTGGACACTCACCACAACCCAGAATTTACTGAACTTGAAAGTTACGCAGCATACTGGGACTACCACGATGTTATGGATGAAGCTGAAGGTATTATCCGTGCTGCAGCTAAGGTTGTTTCAGATGACGGTAAGATCACTTACCAAGGTACTGACATTGATTTGAGCAAGCCATTCCGCCGTGTTCACATGGTTGACTTGATCAAGGAAAAGACTGGCGTTGACTTCTGGAAGCCAATGACTCTTGAAGAAGCAACTAAGATTGCGGAAGACCACGACATCCACGTTGAAAAGTTCTGGAAAGTTGGTCACATTATTAACGCCTTCTTTGAAAAGTACTGTGAAGAAACTATTGTTGACCCAACCTTCGTTTACGGTCACCCAGTAGAAATCTCACCACTTGCTAAGAAGAATGCTGACGATCCAAGATTTACTGATCGTTTTGAAATTTACATCATGGGTGAAGAATACGGTAACGCCTTCTCAGAATTGAATGATCCTGATGATCAACGTGAACGTTTCGCAGCTCAAATGGAAGAACGTGAAGCAGGTAACGACGAAGCTGACATGATCGATGAAGATTACCTTCGTGCTATGGAATACGGTATGCCACCTACAGGTGGTTTGGGTATCGGTATTGACCGTTTGGTAATGCTTTTAACTGATGCTCCAGCTATTCGTGATGTCTTGCTCTTCCCAACAATGCGTCCAGAACGTGTTGAAAGCGTAGAAGCTGAAGTTAAGGCTGATATGGAAAAGAAGAATAAAGAAAACAAGTAATCTTATAAATTAAAAAACTCTTATCTATGTTTTAAGCATGGATAAGAGTTTTTGTTTATGTATTTTTTAATTGATAATCATTTTTTCATCAGAGTATTTTTTAGGATCATTTAAATCCCATTGCTGATATCTAACTTCTTGACACTTAAAGCCTAATTTTTTGTAAAGCTTTTTGGCCTTAGTATTTTCTGCAAATACGTCAAGACTAACTGGTCGACTCATGTACCTCAAAGCTGTCGTTGCTAAAGCATACCCGATACCTTTATTTTGATGAATTGGATCTACATAAATGTAATCCAGTTCTTGGGGATGAACTGCAACGAAGCCCAATATGCTGTCAGCATCATAAGCTACATAAATTTTGCAGGAGAAAAAATCATCCTTATATGGAGCTGTCTCTAAAGGTATGAAGTATTTTTCCGCACCACCAATTGTTAGCTCTTCTTTACGACTAACGTCGTGAATGCGGCATACTTCAGCATAATCGTTTGGTTGATATTCTCTGATATTAAATTTTGGCATGTTTTTCTCGCTTCCTAATATTAAGATTTTGATTTAGAAAGCAATAGTACGTAATCTCATGTGAAATCTCCTTTAATTAAATTGAATATATTGTAGCAATTTTTTAATTCGGTACAATAACTAAAATTAACTTAGTTAAAAACAGATAAGTAATATTTTTTCAAAAAGTATTTGCAAAGAGAATAATCTTTGCTATAATACTTTTTGTATCGCGGAAGTAGTTCAGTGGTAGAACATCACCTTGCCATGGTGGGGGTCGCGGGTTCGAATCCCGTCTTCCGCTCCAAGATGAAAGCTCACGGAAGTGAGCTTTTTTTGTGCCTAAAATAA
>NZ_NFKZ01000023.1:0-26952 GCF_002160635.1 Lactobacillus gallinarum | reverse complement strand
TGAACTGAGACCTAAAAATTAGACAGTTTAAAATACAGGATTAATAGAGGCTTGATTCCGATATTCTTTCGGAGTTAAGCCTTTTAATCTGCTCTTTATCCTTTCTTCGTTATAGTATTCGATGTATTCTTCAATGGCTTGAGTTAATTCTTGAAGGTTATGGTACTTGTATTCTTGGTCATAAAACATCTCTGTCTTAAGCAGACCAAAGAAGTTCTCCATTAAACCGTCATCCATGGAATTGCCTTTTCTGGACATGCTTTGAGTGATGCCTTGAAGTTTTAAAGCACGTTGGTATTTTGGACTCTGATATTGACAGCCTTGGTCAGTATGAAAGATACAGTTGTTAAGAGCTGTTTCTTTAGCGAAAGCTTTATCAAGCATTGTCATTACTAAATCCATATCTGGATGTTTTGAAATAGAGTAAGAAACTATATCGCCTCCACAACCATCCAAAATAGGTGATAGATAAAGCTTTTCACCATTGAGATGAAATTCAGTAATGTCAGTGTACCATTTCATGTTGGGCATTGGTGCAAAGAAATCACGACGAATTAAATTAGGGGCTATCTTGCCAATAGTTCCCTTGTAGCTTGAATACTTACGCTTGTTGCGTCTGATACCCTTAAGACCCAATTTATGCATCCAGTAACGGACTGTTTTCTCAGTAATATTCCAGCCTTCTTTTATTAACTGGAGTGCCACTCGACGATAGCCATAGCGTCCTTTGTGACGATTAAATATTTCCTTGATCCTTGCAATAAGTTTGGAACGCTTGGGCTTCTTAGGCTTTCGTTTAATTATTTTATAGTAAGAGCTTCTGGCAATCGTAGGCAGCTCTGGATGCTCTGCAATTGCATCTAAGACATAGTTCAAGCTAACCTTAAATTCATGCCTTAGATCAGTAATTGCCTTAGCTATTTCTTTCGATCTTTGTCTTGATCCAAGGCCTTCAGTTTTTTTACGTATTCGTTCACAATACGCAATCGCAAGTTTTCTTCTTTCAGCTTTTGGATCTCTTTCTCCAATTCCTTGCGTGATTTTTGACTCTCTTTGATCACGGGCAGGGCGTCCTTTCTGTTTGATAATGACATTATACCCGTTTTCCTTATATTCTCTAAGCCAAATACTAAGTGTGCCAATACTCTTAAGCCCCAGTTCTAGTGATACTTGTACATATGACTTGGTACTGAAAACAGCTTGCTCAATTGCTTGTTCTTTAAATTCCTTAGAATAAACCTGATAAGGCCTATCTAAAACATTGATTCCATACATATCAATTAATCTAAGCATGTAATCCAAATTAGCTACATTCGTTTTATATGTTTTAGACAACTGACTTATTGAAATCTTTTCATCTTTCCATTTACGATAAATTTCTATTTTCTGTTCTTTATTAAATTTAGACATAGTAAAGACCTAAAAGTGTCTCACTTTTAGGTCTCACTTCAAGATGATTCTAGAGCTTTTTATTTTGTTAAATTGTTTAACTCTAAAGGTATCATATTATAATCTTAAAGAAAGAGACCACATCATTATAAGTAATTCTCTTAGCATAATTTCTAAATATCACCAAGGAGTACCATATCTGAAGATGAAAACTAAAATAATATCAATAATACTTTTAATACTCATCGTCCCACCTATTCTTTTCTGTGTACTTAATTCTAGTTACGAGTTATACGTTAATCATCAAGAAAATATTGCATACAGTAAAATGCAACAGGCTGTAGACAAACATGGCTATAATGCAATTAGTCTTGAGCCCGTAAAAGCTCGAATAAAATTCTTTCACATTTATGAATATAAAAGTTCATTTTCTAATCAAAAAACATTGAATAAGAATAGACAACTCTTCAACAAAGTTGGATATAAGATAGGCAAACATGATGATCTAGAAACGCCTTATAAATATTCAATCAGTGCCCTAAAATCAAACGGAAAATGGACAGTTTATATTAAAGAAGAACCGTTTGGCAAAGAAAAAAGTTATCGCGAAGATTGATTTAATTGCAACCTAATTTGCATCTAGTTTAGGAAAATATTAAAATTAAACTCAACTGAATATTTCATTTAGTGGTTGGGTTTTTATCAGAATAAAAGCTTTCAAGATTTGCTTCTTTGGGTCAAGAGGCACCTTGAAGGCTTTTTGCTTTTTTATAGAAAGGGAATACATGCATTTTTTAGGGGAATTAATCTTAATCCTATTAACTACAGTCTTATTAGGTCAGCTCTTTGCTCGCTTTAATATGCCTGCAGTTATCGGACAATTATTGTCAGGAATCTTACTTGGACCAGCTATCCTAAATTGGGTAACGCCAAACGATATTGTCAGTCTATTCTCAGAATTCGGGGTTATCCTGTTAATGTTCTTAGCAGGCCTGGAAAGTGACCTCGATTTACTAAAGAAATACTTCAAATTAAGTTTCACCGTCGCTAGTGTCGGGGTTATCTTACCAGTTGTCTTCATGGGAATTGCCAGCTACTTCTTCGGTATGAAGCCACTTGAGGCACTCTTTATCGGAATTGTCTTTGCGGCAACCAGTGTTTCAATTTCGGTTGTAGTATTGCAAGAAGCACGACAACTTCATACCCGTGCCGGTACAGCAATTTTAGGTGCGGCTGTAGTTGATGATATCTTAGCCGTAGTTGTTTTAAGTTTGTTCACTACTTTCAGTCACGAAGGCGGTAAGAGCGGTTTAACTAACAACTTCTTTATCAATATTTTGATTGAAATTGTCTACTTTGTAGTTGTTTGGGTCATCTTTAAGTTCGTTGCCCCATACTTTATGAAGGCTTCCGAAAAAATCGATGTTGACTACTCTGTAGTTATCGGTTCGCTTGTCTTAGCTTTAACTATGGCTTGGGCTGCCGACTTTGTTGGATTATCTGCCGTTGTAGGTGCATTCTTTGGTGGCTTGGCTATTAGACAGACGCCACAATATAAAGAAGTTCACTCTTCAGTTTCCGCAATCGGTTATGCGATCTTTATTCCGGTATTCTTTGCCGACATCGGTCTTTCAATGACCTTTGAGAGCTTCTTCAAGGATATTTGGTTCATTATCGTAATGACAATCTTAGCCCTCTTATCTAAATTCTGGGCTGGTAAATACTCAAGTGAAGTCTTCGGCTTTACTAAGAATGAGGGTAACATTGTAGGTGCCGGTATGATTTCTCGTGGTGAAGTTGCCTTAATCGTGGCACAGATCGGGATTACCCATCACCTCTTCCCTGAAGATATTTACTCAAGCTTGATTTTGGTAATCATCGTTACAACGGTACTTTCACCATTTATTTTGAATTATTTCATTAAGAAACAAAAAGATAGTAAAGAATTTATGTAAAAGAAAATCCTCGACAAAAACGTCGGGGATTTTTTCATGTTCGCTTGTGAACGAATACTAGATTTTTTAATTATAAAACGTAGACACAATTTAGCCTACATAATATAATACTGTTAGGAGATGATGGAACATGTTACAAACACCAAATAATATTAAAGCAGTTACTGCTCGTGACTTACGTAATAACTTTAAAAAAATTGCTGATGACATTAATGACTATGATACTACAGTTATCGTTGCTCGTCCTAAAGACAAAAACGTCGTAATTATTTCACAAAAAGAATATGATTCATGGCAAGAGACCTCATATCTTCTAGGGACTAAGGCAAATCGTGATGCATTAGCGGAAGCTAAAGAATCGTTTGAAAATAAAGACACCCGAAACAAAATCTTAACTCCAGAAGAATTCGAGGCTCTAACTAAAGATGACGAAGCTTAACGTAAATTTTAACTATAATGCCTGGGATGAATATCTAGAGTGGAAGAAAGAAGATAAAAAAACTTCCAAGAAAATCGATAGCCTCATTAAAGATTGTCAACGCCATCCATTCACTGGAAAAGGAAAACCCGAACCTTTAAAGGCAAATTTAAGCGGTGCATGGTCTCGACAAATTAATCACAAAGATCGTATGGTTTATTCAGTTACGGCAACAGAACTTCAAATATGGCAACTAAAATATCACTATTCTAAATAGAAAATCCTCGACAAAAACGTCGGGGATTTTTTCATATTCTTAAACAAACTGTTCTAAATCGATTACTTGATCATATCTCTGTAACTCTTCTGGTTCATAATGGTGAATTACTTCCACAAAGGTCAAATCAGACTCTAACAAGTAATCATGAATCTGATCTGAGGTCTTTTTATCAAGGGATGCATTAATTTCATCAAGCAACAACACTGGCCGCTTCATTAAAATGGCCCGAGCTAATTCAATTCTTGCCAGCTGCCCGCCTGATAATTGATCCGCATTATCCCCTAAAGAATAATCCCATCCCTTCTCTTTCACGATGGTGTCTAGTCCCAACTTGGTGCAGACTTCCATTACCATTTCCCGGGAAATATCTGCGCCTAGTGTCAAATTAAACCACAAGGTATCTGCAAAAATCACTGGACTTTGACTAGCATATGAAAAGATATTAGCAAATTCTCCAGCCTTAGCTTGGCTATTATTCAAAATAATATCTTTAGCCTGACCGAATTCTCCTGTCATTAAATATTGCAAAAGCGTTGATTTCCCGGTACCCGATGGCCCAATAACTGCTACTTTTTGTTCAGCCTTAATCTTTAAATTAAGACGTCTAGCCAACTCCTGATCTTTTCTAATTAAAGTTAAATCATCCACTTCCAATTCACTAAAATCATTTTCAGAAACGTCTTCAGTTTTCTTGCCTTCGGCAATATACTTTTCAGCTTTAGCAACAATCTTTTTAGTAGTTGCTAACTTATTGCGACCTTCTAAAATTGTCAAAATTGGATTAACAAAAGAATTCGACAACTGCACAATTGCAAATAATGCACCCAATGTAGTTTGTCCATTAACTACCATGTAAATCCCTACTAAGAATGGCACTGTAAAGGTAAACAAGTTAGCAATCAAGCTGACCCATGAAACTGTGTCCAAGTTCAGTAAATTCATCTTGCACAGTGCTGCTTCTAATTGGTTAACAAATACCCTACTCTTCTTAACAGCATTATCTTGCTTGCCATACAACTTGAATGTTGAACTACCAGTTAAAAAATTCTTGATATGACTAACATACTTATCATTGGCGTTGGTCCAATTTTCGGAAGCAGTTTGAATTTTCTTTTGAAAAAGGCTGGATACAATCATCGGTAAGCATGAACCTATTAGAAAAAGCAAGGTTACTAACCAGTTAACCGACAATGCATAGCCTAATGCAAAAATAATCATGTACGCTTGCATCATAATTTCAATTTCTGCATCAAAGCGATTAGTTTCTAAGAGCTTAAAATCTGTAGTTAGATAACCTAAGCTAGTAGTATTTTCATCACTAGATTGTTTAAGCATCCCTTTTAAGATGCCAAGCCGTAAAGTAGTATTTGCTTCCTGAATCGCACCTGTTTTTAAGCGATTGAAAATAAGTGAAGCTAAAAAGGTAATCAATAAGCCGCTAACAGCAATTAGCAAAATTTGCGGTAAGTCACTAAAGCTTCTTTGCGTAGCAATATTAGTCAATGCCTGCACCATATAAGCCACGATAATCTGTTGCATACTGGCAATTAAGCCGAAGATAATCATGCTGATGAATTTAGAATGCGAAGAGTATTTGTAAATCATATTTCTATCCCCCGTAACTTACCGTTATGTCACCATTTGAATTATCAATACTTAATACTCTTCGCGCCTTGTCATTTTTGCTGTAAGAGTCGCCTTTATTTGAACCATTTATCTCAACGTGTCCATTCGACGTATCCAGATCATAACCGTCAGCTGTACTATGATCGACCATAATATTACCATTTGAAAGATCAATTTCACCTTGACTAACAGCAACGCCTTGAACCGTAACGCTACCGTTAGAATCATCGATTTCAATATTTTTTAACTTTTCATCTGGCAGTTCAATCGTAATTTGCGGTACTACAGAATGTTTTTTGAATAAGTCAAAGAGATTTCCATTAACTACCTTAATGCCATCTTTATCTTCAACAATTAATTGCTTATTCTTGACTTCAACTTTTGGAAGCAACTTATGTCTTCCCTCAAAAAGAACACGGTAATGATTGCCTTGTTTGACTTTAATATTTGCATTACTGGTATCAACTTTTACTTGATTAAATTTGCGGTTGGTTATAACTTTTTGTACTACTTGTTCTGAACTAGCTTTATTCATATCCTGCACCTTTAAAATTCCTAAGATAACTAACATAATTACAATAGCCAAAATTAACATTTTCATTCCTCTTTTCATTTCTATCCCTCGCTACTTGAATTGTTCTTAGTATCGCAGGATAATGAATGAAAATGTAAGGGATTTGCAGATCTGCAAATCGAGGTATGACATGTTTAAATATGGTTCAGTTTATAAAGATTTACGCAAAGGACAAGAAATCACGCAAACTGAGGCGTGCCAGGGAATTTGTTCAATTTCTAAACTTTCTCGCTGGGAAAACAACCAGGTAGAAGTAGAATTCAGTACGGCAATTGCGTTACTTAAGCGCATTAACATTACGCTAGATGAATTCACCGAACGTGCAAATATCGAAGCGGAATTTGAACTGCCTGATGAAATAATTGCGGCAATCAAGGATGAAGACGTTCCCGTATTACGTAAATACGTGCAGGCTCATTTAGCTAAATATCATGCTAGCAAAAACATCCTTGAATTAAAGAATATTATGCTAGTCTGTAACCAACTGCTTTTAATTGAGGGGAAGAGTTACTTGACCACTACTGATATTCAAAGAATTGGTTCTTACTTACTGCACACAACAGTTTGGTCAAAATATAATATTATCTTGTTTGCCAATTCACCTTTCTTGTTGAATTCCGAAATTGGTTTCAAGATCGCTATGCGAATCGTTCATAACTTTGACCAAGTGAACGATTTGAGGGATAATCTCACAATCTTTATGGGCGGTCTCTCGGACACCGTTATTGCTTTTATCTTTAAAAAGAAACTAGACTATGCACAACAGCTATTAGATGAATTGCGTAAGGTTGAACTTCCGCCTCATTTCATGTTCTTTGATCTCTCCTTAACCTTTTTACAACGGGTCATCGACTATTGTCATACTGGAGATGAACAGCCCGTTCTAGCAATATTCAATAATTTGATACAATTAAATTGCTCACAACATGCACAACAATTATTAGAAGTCTTCAAGGATGTTAAACAAATTTGGGAGGACGATGAATGAATTCTACAGAGAAAATACGCTTAGCTAAAAAGATTTCCGCAATCATTGCAATTATTGCCTGGGTCATAACTATTATTTTCATGGCAGTCAAAATTTACGGCTGGATGCAAGATCCACACCTACCTGCTATCCATGATCAATTTGTTGCTATTATTGGCTTTATTCCATTAGTTAGTGGTTTTCATCCTGGCATTTGGAGCTTTGATATTGCGGTCCTTGCCACTATTGTTTGGCTAATTTTGCGTTCTTTTTATGGAAAAGAAAATCGTTCCCACTAACGTGAGAACGATTTTTCGTGTTCGCTTGTGAACGTATATTTGGATTTAGTATAATTTTATCTGTAGAAAAGCTGAAGCGGTGGCTATCCTTGAAGGAGATGGTGCTTATGAGTGATTTTTGACTCATGCCAACATCCTAATAGAAAGGAGACGCCTCGTGTCTGTATCAGACGCGTTGCAACTAATGTTAGATTTTGGCTCATTATATACTTCTAAAAAATACTTTATGATTGAGGGATAGGATGAAGAAAATTAAAGAAGATCTATTAGGCAGTATCATCGGTGGTGTAATTCTATTAATCGGTCTTAAGTTTATCAATTTAATTCCCTGGTCATGGCTACAAACTGGCATTAAGATTGGATTATTCTACATTGTAATTGATATTGTTTGTCTGTTATGGAAGCTTTATAAGTTCAAGAAAATATCTAAATCTGAATTAATCAATGACAAAATTGAATAACTAAAAAGGCTCCAATTGGAGCCTTTTACTATGGAGTCAAACATTATTTCAATAATTTTACCAGATTCTTACTCGTTGCTCTGGATCTAGCCACATACCATCGTTTTCACTGACATTGAATGCTTCATAAAATTCATCCAAACATTGAGCCGCAACGTTAGCTCTCATCTCTCCAGGAGCATGTGGATCAAGTTCTGCCAAGGTCTGTCTAACCTCAGGTCCCATCTTTCTACGCCAGATACGTGCCCAATTTTCAAACAATTCGGTCAAATTACCTTTTTCTTCGGCACATGCCTTAACGGCAGCAGTCAATCCACCGAGATCTGCGACATTTTCTCCCACGGTTTGATGACCATTGACTTTGGTTCTTCCAATCTGGATTCCATCAAATAGCTTTACTTCAGCTTGTGCTAATTCAGCAAATTTTTCGAAATCTTCTTTTGACCACCAATCACGTAAATTACCTTTTTCATCAAATTTAGAACCATTCGGATCAAAAGCATGACTAATTTCATGAGCAATTACAGCACCGATACCACCATAGTTTTCACTACTGGTATTCTCAGAACTGTAAAATGGTGCTTGAAAAATAGCAGCAGGGAAAGTAATGTCATTATTAGTAGGTGCATACCCAGCGTTAATGATCATCGCAGGCATATCTTCACCCCAAAGTTGACGATCAAATTTTTGGTTCAATTTTGTAATGTTAAATGCTTGCTTAGTTTGTCTAATCTTACGAATGCTATCGTACAAATTATTACCGAGAGTAATTTGATCGTAGACCTCTGGCAGCTTAGTAGGATATCCGATTTTAACTTTAATAATACTAAAACAAGTAATGAAGAAACTACCGTAACTGTAGATGCAAATTACAGTACTCCAATTATTACTTTTGATAATTCTGGTAAAGTAATTGAAGTTAGAACAGCGACTCCAGGAGAGAAGTTTACTGTTGATTATCTAGAAAAAGTCAGTCGTGCTGATAAAGTAGCTAGTTATATTGGACAATTTGGTGGAGATCAGGCAATTTATCGGATTAAGGGAACCAATAATTGGTTATATTCAATGGGAGTTACGCCGGCATCTAAGATAACCGCTCATAACTATGATTTAGAAAACTACTCACTTGTTAAATTCCCTAAAGCTACCGACCTGTACAATGGTAATGGTGTATCATTGAATGCAAAAATGAAGAATGGTGGAAAGTAGATAAGCTAGTTTACATTTGGATTCCAAGTGAAAATAAAATAGAAGAATTTTACCACCTCTCAACGTTTACTAAAGGCTACGAAATAGACTATATACAATATGCATCATATGAAATAGGTGCCAATACAACCATTTACGATAAGGGAGCATACGTCAAAACAAGTGATGTTCAATTGGTTGAAAATAGTATTAAGTTAACCCCATCTAACACTCCAGAAGAAGCACAAGCCGCTGCAATGAAGAAGTAAATTTTACTAGCAATCAAAAATCCTGTTACGTTTGATGTAACGGGATTTTTATATACTCTAATTTTCACTCTATCAAATAAAGCCCAGAGCGTTATAACACATATGCACCAGCATCGAGTACCGCAAGTCCTTCGTCTGCATGTAGACCCAAGCTAGCACCATACCTAAGCCCCAATATACAAAGATAAACTTGCTAAGCATCGGATCATGCATATAAGCGAACAAGAAGCCACTAACAATGATGCCGAGCCACTTATTCGTAATCTTTTTCTTCGTGAAGAAAATATTGAAAAACATCCCTCTAAAGACGACTTCCTCACAAAACGGCGCAATAAAGACCACCATAATTTCAAACAAGCCCTTACTATGCAGCTCAATCTTATTCAATGCTTGTTGATTATTCGAAACGCCTCGGCCAACCAAGCTTAACATCACCATTGAGACAATAAGAATCAGAACAAAACCAATTATTGCAATGCCGATTCTTCGCATATCCCAGTGTGGCGCCTGATTAAAACCCCAATCATTGTGCTCCTTCAATTGCCGCTTATACAGATTGAAAATTACGAAGAGTACGATCACCGTTACCAGCGCGGTCACTAACGCACGCATATGATCTAATCTAATTCTTTGTGGGTAAAAATAAAATACTTGCAATTCGATATATAAAGCGAGCGACAAAATAGCTCCCGCAATATTTCCCAGGTAATGCCAAAATTTCGCCATTTTCTTATCAACACCTTGATTCTTTCATCTTTTAACTATTGTTTCCATTATAATAGAAATAACTCAAAATGACTAAGGAGGGGGCATCATGTTGAATGAAATCATCGCCTTTTTTGGGAGACGAGGCGAATTTTTCTACATCTCAGTTTTCATGCTAGTCATGTTCTTTGTCTTTTTAATCTCATGGCTAGTTGAACCACGTCGTTTAATTAATGGCGCGTTCTTTACCATTTTTCTTGCTTCAGTAGTAATTTGGATCACCGTTATGGTGCATAAAAGCACGAGTCACGGTTTGCAACGAGCCTATGATTTATTAGTCTTAGCGGCATTTTTCTTAATTACTGCTCTATTAATCTTCGCTTGGCTTTTTCTATTTTGGAACGCCTACTTTGTTTGGAAATATGAGAGTCATACGTTGCCTAACCTTTTAACATTAATTTTCGGATTCGTTGCTTTAATTCTGAGTCTGATATTTTTATTCGGCCCAGGACAATACTTACCGCGCTGGCTCAGCGTCTTACTTGCCTCAATTCCAGCTATCGCTATTTACCTAGGCTTAGTTTTATACAATTTCTTGGTCAATCTGCTCTTATATCAAATCTACCCACGCCGTTACAAGCAAGATTATTTAATAGTACTAGGTGCTGGATTAATTAACGGTGATCGCGTTTCTAAGCTCCTTGCAGCTCGCATCAACCGGGCTATCCAATACTCTAACCGCCAATATCAAAAAGGCAGGAAGCGCCCTATTATCATCATGTCAGGCGGTCAAGGACCTGATGAAAAGATACCCGAAGCCGTAGCAATGGCAAAATTTGCCCGAAAACGGGGTATTAAGACTAACCACTTGCTAATTGAAGATAAATCCAAAAACACCTACCAAAATATGCTTTTTTCTAAGAGATTAGCTACTAAAGACTTTGGCGGTAGTAATTTTAAAGCCAAATTTTTTAGTAACAACTACCATATTTTTAGAGCGGCGCTTTTAGCTAAAGAAGTGGGCCTAAAAGCCAACGGTGTCGGTGCTTTTACTCGTTTTTACTATCTGCCTAATGCTATCATTCGCGAATTTGCCGGAGTGTTTGTCATGCATAAACGCCGTCATTTCGTTATCATGGGAGTAATAGTTTTATTCTTTATCTTACAAGCTATCTTAGTTGCGACAGGTAATATTAAGTTTAGTGTGATCTAAAACTATTTAGAAGAGAGGGACTGAATGCTACAACTAAAACACATTTTTAAATCATACAAGGTTGGAGACAATATCACCCATGCCCTAGATGATGTAACGATCTCGTTTAGAGATCAGGAATTTGTCGCCATCTTAGGACCAAGTGGTTCTGGTAAGACGACAATGTTGAACGTGATTGGCGGACTTGACCGTTATGACAAAGGTGATTTGATCATTAACGGCAAATCAACCAAGAATTTTAAGGAAACCGATTGGGATGCCTACCGCAACAACAGCGTCGGCTTTATTTTTCAAAATTATAATTTGATTCCCCACCTATCAATCATTGCTAACGTTGAATTGGGGATGAATTTATCCGGTGTTGGTAAAAAGGAACGGCATGAAAAAGCCATTGCCGCATTGACTGAAGTTGGATTAAAAGAACACATCAACAAGCGCCCTAACCAACTATCTGGTGGTCAGATGCAGCGTGTTGCCATTGCCCGTGCGATTGCCAATGATCCCGATATCTTGCTTTGTGACGAACCAACTGGTGCGCTTGATACGGAGACTTCTGTACAAATCATGGAATTGATCAAGAAGCTTTCTAAGGATCGTTTAATCATCATGGTTACGCACAACCCGGAATTAGCTGAAAAATACGCTACTCGAATCGTCAATTTCCAAGATGGCAAGATTCAACATGATTCCGAGTCCTTTAAGCCAGAGGATGAAAAAGATACTTTCAATCTAAAGCGGACCAAGATGTCTTACTGGAACGCAATTAAGCTTAGTTTTACCAACATTATGACCAAGAAAGGTCGAACTATTTTAACTGCTTTTGCCTCCAGTATCGGCATTATTTCTATTGCTGTCGTGCTTTCGATCTCTAACGGTTTTCAAAAGCAAATTAATACAACCATGAGTAAGGCTTTAGCCAAGTACCCGATTGCAATCTCGCAGACGGCTACTGATATGACTTCGATGAATAACCACGAAGATTCAGATAAAAATGTTAAAAATCGGGGCTATGTCACGGCGAAAAAGGATCCTAGTGAGGAAGCGCAGCATACTAACAAAATCACTGAAAAGTACGTTGACTACATTAAAAAGATCAATCCTAACTATGCCAACAATGTTTCCTATCAAAGAGCAGTTAATTTAAACCTGCTTTCTAAAGTCAATGGCAAGGTAGAGCGCGTTCAATTCTCAAATGCAGATCCTGATCAAAGTGCGTCGATGTCAGCAATGCGCTCACAGGCAATGAGTTCGATGGGAATTGGTTCCTCTGTTTTTCCTACCGCTTTAAATAAAAAGAAGGGCTCATTCTTGAAGCAAAATTATCAGTTGCTCTCTGGTCATTGGCCAAGCAAAACTACTGACCTCGTTTTAGTAACCGACAATAAAAATACCGTTAACATTAATTCTTTGAAGAACCTTGGCTTTGATGTCGACAACAAAGAACGTGTTAAATTTAGTAAGCTAATCGGTAAAGAATTCAGTATCGTTGATAATAATGACTACTACCAAGAATTACCTACGGGGATGTTTGTTCCTAAGAAAGCTAATTCAGCAATGTACAACGGCGGTACCAAGCTGAAGCTAACTGGGGTAATTAGACCTAAGAATGAAGATTCGATGGCTCTTTTATCAACGGGAATCGCATATAGCGACAAGCTTTCTCAAGATGTCATCAACGACAACAAGAATTCTGCCATCGTGAAGGCTCAAAAGAAGTCTAACCGCAGTGTTTTAACTGGACAAAGCATGAAGGCTAATGAAAAGAAGATGATCATGCAAACCTTAGGTGGTTCAAGCATCCCTACTGGCATCATGATCTACCCTAACAACTTTGATGACAAGGACAAGGTTCTTGATTACCTTGATAAGTGGAACAAGGGCAAAAAGAAGACCGACAAGATCATCTACACCGATATGTCTAGTGCCGTAACGACTATGACCGGTGGTTTGCTTGGCGGTATTACGACTATCCTAGTTGCCTTTGCCGCAATTTCATTGATCACTTCAATGATCATGATTGGTATCTTAACCTACACTTCAGTTCTCGAAAGAACCAAGGAAATTGGTGTCTTGAAGGCTTTAGGTGCTCGCAAGAAAGATATCACTCGCGTCTTTGACGCCGAAACCTTCATCTTAGGTGTCTTCTCTGGTGTGCTCGGTGTCTTCATCGCTTACCTATTAACATTCCCAATCAACAGCGTGATTTATAAGATTACCGATTTAGCTAATGTTGCTCAGCCTGATCCAAAAGCTGCGTTGATTTTAATTATTATTTCAACCGTATTAACTTTAATTGGTGGTCACATCCCTGCTAGAATGGCAGCTAAAAAGGACGCGGCTATCGCGCTTAGAAGCGAATAAGAAAAACAGCGTTAGAATTACTAACGCTGTTTTTTACGCTCTTTTCAACACTAAATTAAGTGGTGTAACAATCACCGGCACTACTAATGCAGTGAAGATTGCTTCAATCACACCATTTGCACCTAGCGCTGTAATCAAAATCAGAATCAGCGGCGTGCTAGAATTATAGTTGCCTAAATAATGAAGCAGACTAGCTGGATCATGCATAAAGAAAATACTTGTCAGTAAAATTACCATGATCGTGTTGGTCAATGAAGTTACTGCTCCACTCAAAATGTAGCCTAACTTGGCATAATTGGTTTTGCCCATTGCTTTGGAAATTAAGCCTGGGAAAAAGCCTGCTAAAACACTAGGCACAACAGAAATTACTGGATTTTGGAACAGCATCAAGCTGACCATATCTCCAGGTTGCGTATATGCAACGATTAATCTGGTAATTCCCCAAAATAATCCAAATCCTAAACCTGCCTTAGGGCCCATCAAAGTACCATAAATCGCAATTGTCATCGGAATCGTGGTAATTGCAGGCAAGGCCGGAATGATTCGCACATAACCAATATTCGGTACGAAAGTTTGCATGATCAAAATAGCTGCAAAAACTGCAGTAATGGTCATGCGTCTCGTTTCTTCTCGTCTCATTTTTATCCCCAATTCATTAAAAAGATACTACTAATTAAACCATAGTCAGATTTTTTTCTCAGCAAAAAAGGCCTGTTTCACATGAAACAAGTCTTTTATTTTTTACTTAAATTACCGCTAAAGGAGTTTTCTCCGTTGGAATTGGAAAATCACTATTAATTAACCTTAACTCGTCATCAGTTAACTTTATTTCTTGAGCAGCAATATTTTCCTTCATGTGTTTAATACTGCTGCTTTTTGGAATGGCCAACACATTGCCATTGCGCAAAGTCCAAGCAAGCATAATTTGATGCGGTGTTACACCATGATCGCGAGCCACGATCTTCAAATTCTGCGTAATTCTAATCGTGTCTCCTGCTCCAGAATTAAACGGAGAATAACCAATAAAGCTGACGCCATGCTCTGTTTGCCAGTCTTGCAAATCAAACTCTGTGCCTCGTTCCTTAATATTATAGAGATCTTCGTTAGCAAAACATTCTGTTCCACCAGGCACACTAAATAATTCTTTCATATCAGACGTATCAAAGTTAGAAACGCCCCAGTGACGAATTAATCCTTCTTTTTGCAAAGCTTGCAAACCGCGAATCGTGTCTGATAAACGATGATTACCGCGCCAATGCAATAAATATAAATCTAAATAATCAGTACCTAATCTCTCTAAGCTAGCTTCCAGACTCTTTCTCTCTAGCTCAGGAGTCGCATGATAGGGATAGAATTTTGAAATTAAAAACAATTTATCACGATCGTAATCTTTAATTGCCTCGCCTATCAGCTCTTCACTTTTGCCATCACCATACATTTCTGCTGTATCGATAATGTTCAAGCCATTATCTAAACCATAGCGAATGGCCGCAATTTCATCTTTTTTATTTTTGGGATCTTCACCAATCCCCCAAGTACCTATACCTAAGCCTGTTAACTTTTCAAAATCCATCCGTATTCACTTCCTTTACTCAAATTTTAACATAGTTCTGTGATTTTCATTTTACCAATTGACAAAATGGTCTATTCCATTTTATAATGGACTAGACCAGTAAAGGAGGGCTTTAAAATGAAAATTATTGTTACTGAAAACAAAATTCAAGGTGGAGCAAAAGCATTCGAGATTTTTGAAAATGAAATCAAAAATGGTGCTAAAGTTTTAGGTTTAGCTACCGGTTCTACCCCTGAAACTCTTTATCAAAACTTTACTAACAGTGATCTTAACTGTTCAAACTTAATTAGCATTAACCTTGATGAATATGTTGGCTTAACACCTGATAATCCTCAAAGTTACCACTACTTCATGCGCAAGCACTTATTCGACAAAAAGCCTTTCAAGAAATCTTACGTTCCAGACGGCATGACTAAAGATGTTGCTGCTACTTGCAAAGAATACGATCAAATTATCAAAGATAATCCAATTGACGTGCAACTATTAGGTATCGGCCGTAACGGTCACATTGCCTTTAATGAACCTGGCACTCCATTTGACATTGGTACTCATGAAGTTAAGTTGACTGAAAATACAATCAAAGCTAACTCACGTTTCTTCGACAACGAAGATGAAGTACCTAAGAGTGCAATTTGTATGGGTAATGCCAACATTATGCAAGCCAAAAAAGTAGTATTAATGGCCTTCGGTGAAAAGAAAGCACAAGCAATCAAAGAAATGATTGAAGGACCAGTTACTGAACAAGTGCCTGCATCAATTTTACAAAAACATCCTGATGTAACTATCATCGTTGATAAGGCTGCAGCTCAAGAACTAGACGACAAATACAAGAACTAAATAACAATTTATCCCTAAAAATGAAAAGCTAGGCTTTCTACAATCGTAGAAGACCTAGCTATTTTTGTGAATTATACTTCACTAAATCGCATTTTTGCTCTAAATATTGAAGTATAATTCATTTTTTATAATTTCTCTGCTCTAATTGAATTATGTTTCATTCCTATCCGATTTTTCATTTCTACCCTTGACTTTTTCGTGTGAAACAGAATTAAAAAAGAGCTTGTGTGCCACAATATCTTGTATTAAACTTATTAATTGTCCAATATCTGGTATTTAAGAAAGAATGTGATTCAAGTTATTGTTTTAAGCGGGCCAATTGGAGCCGGGAAATCCAGTTTAACCAGTATTTTAGCAGAGCACTTAGGTACACAAGCATTTTACGAAGGCGTTGATAATAACCCTGTTTTGCCGCTTTATTATAAGGATATGAAGCGTTACACTTTTTTACTTAACACTTATTTGCTTAACCACCGTTTAGCTCAAATCAATCAAGCTATTCAAGATAAGAACAGCGTATCCGATCGTTCTATCTATGAAGATGCGCTTTTCTTCAAGATGAACGCTGACAGCAAGGTCGCAGATCCTACAGAATTTAAGATCTATGATGACTTGCTTGAAAACATGATGGAAGATACGCCAGGCAACCCAAGCAAGAAGCCTGATTTGCTTATCTACATCCATGTTTCACTTGATACCATGCTTAAGCGCATTAAAAAGCGTGGTCGTTCATTTGAACAAATCAGCACAGATCCAGGCTTGAAGGATTACTACGCTAGATTGCTCAGATACTATGAGCCTTGGTATGAACAATATGATGCTTCTCCTAAGATAGCTATTAATGGTGACAAACTTGATTTTGTTTCTAGCATGGATGCCCAAAGAGAAGTATTGAAGGAAATTGATGAGAAGTTGCACGAAATCGGTAACTTATAAGACTGAATAAAAAGAAGGAACGTGATGACAGTTATTGTTTTAAGCGGGCCAATTGGAGCCGGGAAATCCAGTTTAACAGGTATTTTATCCAAATATTTAGGTACTAAGCCATTTTATGAAAGTGTTGACGACAATCCAGTTCTGCCACTCTTTTATGCTGATCCTAAGAAATATGCTTTCTTATTGCAGGTATACTTCTTAAACACGCGTTTTCACAGCATTAAAGATGCTCTTACTGAAGATAATAATGTACTCGATCGTTCTATCTACGAAGATGCGCTCTTCTTCCAAATGAACGCTGACATTGGTCGTGCAACCTCAGAAGAAGTGGATACTTACTATGAACTTCTGCACAATATGATGAACGAGCTTGAAAGAATGCCTAAGAAGAATCCAGATTTGCTTGTTCATATTAATGTTTCATATGACACCATGATTAAACGGATTAAAAAGCGGGGTCGTCCATATGAACAATTGAGTTATGACTCAACTCTAGAAGACTACTATAAGCGTCTGCTTCGCTATTACAAGCCTTGGTATGAGAATTACGATTACTCACCAAAGATGGAAATCGATGGTGATAAACTAGATTTCATGGCTAATCCAGCCGACAGGCAAGTAGTCTTGAATCAAATCACAGACAAATTAAAAGAAATGGGAAAGCTTCCTGAAGATTGGAAAAAGCCAACAGATATCCAAATCGAAGCATAATTTCCCAGGAAATAATAAACCGCATAGAAATTCTATGCGGTTTTTCTTTATTCAAATTTTGCCAACGCTTCAGCAATTCCATCATGATTATTATCGAGCGTCACATGATCTAAGCCAATCTTCTCTTTTAATTCTACGGGTGCATTACCCATTAAAATTGGATGACCTACTTCTTCCAACATTTCTTCATCATTATAGTTATCACCTAAAGCAATGCAATCTTTTAGTGGTACCTTGTATTCTTTCGCTAAAATTGCTACTGCACTGGCCTTGCTTACGCCTTTTAGTACGACTTCTAGTAGTGTTCTTGAGGATCTGACAATGCTCAAATCTGGGAATTTTTTAATCAATTCTTTTTGCATACGATCAAGTTCTTCTGGTTTGCCCATGATCAAAGCTTTGTGTACGCCCTGCAATTGCTCAATTTGATCAACAGTAACCGGAGTGGCCTTAACATCGACAATTTTCTCTTCATGTTCAACCAGCGGACTCTTTTCTTTAGCGCAATACCACACATAGCCGCTATAGATATTCCAAGCCGAGCCATTATTTTGCTTTTCAACATAATGGCAAATTTCTGCTGCTTCTTTTGCATTAAAAAAGCGCGTAATTAATGCTCTGCCTGTTTCATCTAGTGCTAATGCGCCATTATAGGCAATCATCGGAAAAACTGTCAGGATCTGTCCTACCGCTGTCATAATTCCCTTAGGCAGGCGAGCTGAAGCTGGTATAAAGATATTGCCAGCAATAATCTGATGCCTAATTGCATCACGCGTTTTAGGCGTTACCTTCAATTCATCGTTAATTAATGTGCCATCGATATCTGAAAAAATAAGTTTTGCGGACATTTTTTCACCCTTAATCTCTTTAATCTATGTAATTAAGAATAATGCTAAAAAACTGATAATGAAAGTAATTTGGTGCTTAAAGTCTATCTCTGTACAGCAAATTATAATGAATCAGTATAATCTCTTGACAATAATTCGTGTTTACAAATTTAATTATGAATGCTAAAGTATAATAGTTGCTTTCAGAAAGCAAAAACACGAACAATTCTTTGGAGAGAGTTTTATGAATTTTATTAGGAAATATTTTCAACTAGATAAATACAATACCAGCATTAAAGTCGAATTTATTGCTGGTTTGACTACTTTCATTAGTATGTCATACATTTTGTTTGTTAACCCTAGCGTTTTAGGTGCCAGTGGCATGAACACAGGTGCTGTCTTTACTGCTACTGCTTTAGCCAGTGCGCTTGGTACTGCAATCATGGGTATTGTTGCTAACTACCCAATTGGTGAAGCTCCTGCTCTTGGTATTAACGCATTCTTCGCTTACACCGTTTGTGTGGGGATGCATGTTTCATGGCAAACTGCTTTAGCCAGCGTTTTCGTTGCATCAATCATCTTTATTTTGATCACTCTGTTCAAATTACGTGAGAAGATCATTGATTCAATTCCAGCTGACTTAAAGTTTGCTATCTCATCAGGTATCGGTTTGTTCATTGCCTTCTTAGGTTTACAAAACGGTAAGTTAATCGTCGCAAATAAATCAACTTTGGTTGGCTTAGGCTCACTTCACGATCCACTTATTTGGATCACCATCTTTGGTTTGCTTGTAACTGTTATCTTGATGATTTTGGGCGTTCCAGGTGCGATCTTCATCGGTATGGTTTTGGCCGCTATTTTCGGTATTTGTACTGGTCAAATTGCATTGCCACACAAGGTGATCTCAACTGCTCCAAGTTTGGCTCCAACTTTTGGTCAAGCTATCTTCCACGTTAAGGATATTAATTCCGTTCAAATGTGGGTTGTTGTCTTAACCTTCTTACTTGTTACTTTCTTCGATACTGCTGGTACTTTGATCGGTTTGGCTCAACAAGCCGGCTTTATGAAGAACAACAAGATGCCACGTGTTGGTAAAGCTTTAGCTGCCGACTCAAGTGCGATGGCTGTTGGTTCAATTCTTGGTACTTCACCAGTTGGTGCGTTCGTTGAATCAAGTGCCGGCATTGCCGTTGGTGGTAGAACTGGTTTGACTGCCGTCTTTGTAGCAATCTTCTTCTTGATCTCAATGATCTTCAGTCCACTTTTGGGCGTGTTCACTAGTCAAGTTACTGCACCAGCTTTGATTATCGTTGGTGTCTTGATGGCACAAAATACTGCTCATATTCACTGGAACAAGTTAGAAATTGCGGTTCCCGCATTCCTTATTATTTTAGGTATGCCACTTACCTACTCAATTTCTGATGGTTTGTCATGGGGGATGATTTCTTACCCAATCTGCATGCTTGCAGCTAAACGTGGTAAAGAAATCAGCCCGATGATGTGGGTACTGTTCTTCGTATTCATTATCTTCTTGTGGGTACTGAACTTTTAGATGAAAAACAATAGATAAAGAAAGGACTAAGTTCGAAATTTGAATTTAGTCCTTTTTGCTTACGTTTTTTACTTTTCCAATAAAAAATCAATAATATTTTGATGAATAATCCCATTACGACTCATATCAAATTTATCCATCGAAAGTACATATTTAGGATAATTATCTGCAATACCGTCATACGCACCAAATTCTCGATCTATCGTCGTCTGACTACCCAACATATAAGTCACCTGATAGTAGCGTTTATCACTACCTTTTTGAGCTACAAAATCAATCTCTTTTTTGTCATTTAGTCCAACCGAAACGTGATATCCACGACGTAAAAGCTCAATAAAGACAATATTTTCAAGAATTTGATCAATATTTTGCTGATTATTGCCAACAATAGTTTGTCGTAAGCCATGATCGGTAATGTAGTATTTATCATTAACTCTAAGATTCTCTTTGCCACGTAGATCGGTTCTAGGAACACGCGTAAATAAATATGCATCACAAGTGTATGAAATATAGTCAATAATCGTATCCGCAGAACTACCTCTGTGCTCGCTCTTAAGGAATTTAGCTATACCTGTAGCTGAAATAGGATGCCCTATTTCACTGCTTAAATAGCTGATTATTCTTCTAAGTAGATCTACATTTCTAATTGCATGACGATCAACAATATCCTTTAGAACTACAGAACTATAAATATCCTGCAGGTACGTATCACATGCTTGCTGATCAGAATAGATCAGTGACAAGAAAGGCATTCCACCTATTTCTACATAAGTAGCAAAATCACGATCTAAGTTTTGCCGATCAGAATTAATTGCTTCCAAAAACTCACTGAATGAAAAAGGATAAACCTTAATTTCAACATATCGACCAGCAATTTCAGTTGCTAATTCTCCTGATAACAGTTGAGAATTCGATCTAGTAATATAAATATCGCAATTATAAGTTACACGTAAAGAATTAATTGTTTTTTCCCAGGATTTAGCTCTTTGAATTTCATCAAGGAAAAGATAAGCTTTGCCATCAATCTGGTTAATTCGTTTAACTAATTCTTGATTAAGTGTTTGATAATTGAGCAGGGATTCATATTGTAAGTCTTCAAAGTTAATGTAAATGAAATTAGCTCTATCTTTTCCACGATCCACTAATTCATCTGAATTTGCTGCAACAAAACTGATTTTCCACTACGGCGAATGCCTGTAATTACTTTAATAATATCTTTATCAATAAATGGACTAATTCGATTTAAATATGTAGTTCGTTTAATCATGCGTTCACCTCATTTATATCGATTATAATCGATAAGATTATAAAAAAAGAGCCTTTTATCGAGTATATTCGATAAAAGGCTCTTATATTTCCCAGGAAAATTATCGGGCAATCTCTAAACAATATGCCTTGTGATGACAATGCGGACATTCTAATTTCCTAAATTTAGGCGTATGCGCTGAAAAGATAAATGTTCTCAAAGATGGTACAAACTTTGTACCACAGTTTGGGCAAACATATTTTACCTGGTTATAGTAGTACTTAGTCAAAAGGGCAGTCGATCCAAATACTAAAACCAGCATAATTACAATACTGGTAATCATCGCTATTAGTGAATCAATTTGCTTAAACTGATAGGTGCTAAAGATTCCGATTGCTTCGATTAGTAAAATTCCTACGCTGAATAGCCACATCCGCCTTCTTAAATTAGTTAATCTAATTTCTTTTTTCATAATTTGGGCAATGTCGACGAGATTATTTGAATCAATTTTCTGTGTAGCAATTGTCTTGTTTAGCCGCCGCAACTGCTTTTGTTGCTGTTCTAAAGAATCAATTTTGCTTTCATTTTCCATAATCTGCTTCTGGAATAATAACTGCAGTGAATCAGAACCACTCTGGTCACTAAGCAATTTCTTAATCTGCTTAATAGAAAAATCTAGTTGTCTCAAATAATTAATCAGTTCTAATTTTTGAATTTGCTCTTCGCCATAGTAGCGATAGCTGTTTTCACCAATAAACTCTGGCTTAACCAAATTTTTCTGATCATAAAAGCGAATCGCACGTGGCGTCATTTTTAGTTTTTTTTGCTACCTCGCCAATGGAATATTTTTGCGACATTGCTTTCACCTCCTGATTTAAATATACGGGTTTACGTAGGGTTAAGGTCAATAATTATCTTAAATGAATTCGCATTCATTGAAAAAACTGAACAAATAGCTTGAATTTTATTGAAATTATTAACTATTTAAGTATAATTAAAATTGATTATTCGGTATCTACTATTTTTTATTCGCAATATCTTTAGTTTATAGAATAAAATCAGATATTTTGCGAACTTTTTCTGGAGGAATTACATGAATTCTATCAGCAAATTTTTTCATTTAGATGAGAATCACACCTCATTTAAAACAGAATTGCTAGCTGGGTTGACTACTTTTGTAAGTATGTCCTACATTCTTTTCGTTAACCCTAATGTTTTAGGTGCCAGCGGTATGGATAAAGGAGCGCTGTTCACCGTGACTGCCTTATCGGCCGCTTTCACTTGTATCGTAATGGGTTTAGTTGCTAACTACCCCATTGCATCCGCACCAACATTGGGACTGAACGCATTTTTTACCTACACAGTATGTTTAGGGATGCACGTTAAATGGCAAACTGCTTTAGCTGCCGTTTTTGTTGCTTCGATCCTCTTCATTTTGCTTACTATTTTTAAAGTCCGTGAAATGATTATTGATGCCATTCCTGCTGATATCAAATATGCAATTTCAGCTGGTATCGGTTTGTTCATTGCTTTCATTGGTCTTCAAGGTGGTAAGCTTATTCAAAACAGTGACTCAACTTTAGTTACTATTGGTGGTCTTAACAATCCAACCGTTTGGATCACTATCTTTGGTTTGATCGTTACCATTTTCCTAATGATTGCACGCGTACCTGGTGCAATCTTCATCGGAATGATTGCTGCGGCTGTCTTCGGCGTAGTTATTGGTCAAGTTCCAATGCCTAAGGGCGTGATTTCATCTGTCCCAAGCATCGCACCAACTTTTGGTCAAGCAGTTTTCCACATTTGAACGATATTAATACCGTTCAAATGTGGGTTGTTGTCTTCACCTTCCTTTTAGTAACTTTCTTTGACACGACCGGTACTTTAATCGGTTTGGTTCAACAAGCCGGCTTAATGAAAGACAACAAGATGCCTCGTGCCGGTGAGGCTTTAGCCGCTGACTCTTCAGGGATGCTTGTTGGTTCAGTACTTGGTACCTCACCTGTCGGCGCCTTCGTTGAATCAAGTTCTGGTATCGCAGTTGGTGGTAGAACTGGTTTAACCGCAGTTTGGGTTGGTATTTTCTTCCTAATTTCTACTATCTTCAGCCCAATCTTGAGCGTCTTTACTACTCAAGTAACTGCACCTGCCTTAATCATCGTCGGAGTTTTAATGGCTGAAAACTTGGCTCACGTACACTGGACTAATCTCGAAATTGCCATTCCTTGTTTCCTCATTGCAATCGGAATGCCTCTTACTTACTCAATTTCAGACGGTTTAGGCTGGGGCCTTATCGTTTACCCAGTTTCAATGATCGCAGCTAAGCGTTTCAAGGAAATTACACCAATGATGTGGATTCTGTTCGTGGTGTTCATTATCTACTACGTGGTTTTAAACGTAAAATAATTTCATTAATAAAATACCTTCATCTAAGCAAGCAGTTAATAGCTGCTTGTTTTTTTGGATTTCACTGTAAAGATTTATACGCTTGATTAAAAATAATTTAAAAAACTATTGACAATTAATTAATGCTTCAGTATTATAACTTATAACATAAATAATATTTTAGCTTTGATAAGGAAAGTAACTTAAGATAAGATTTTCAGAGAGTCTTCGCTTGGTGAAAGAAGATAATTAAGTCTTACGCGAAAATCACCTTTGAGCCGAGAGTGCGATAATTAGCATTCTCAGGGTCCGCCCTATACAGCGGCGACGTATCGCTAATCACAAATAGATTGGCCGCACGTGCAGAAGGTTAAATGTTGAAAAACTTTTAACAAAAATAGGTGGTACCGCGTTTTAAACGCCCTATTAGATCAAATTGGTCTGGTAGGGCGTTTTTTTATTATCAAAGTTAAGTTATTAATTTTTAAGGAGAATTGGCAATGGATCAAACAAGATTAGTAACTTTAGATAATGGTTATCACCTATTTACACGAAAAGTCAATGAAGGACCTATTAAACTGCTTTGCTTACATGGTGGCCCTGGCGGAACACATGAAACTTTTGATAATTTTAAAGATGGCTTAAAAGGGCAAGGCGTTGAAGTTTATTCATATGATCAATTAGGATCTTACTATTCTGATCAACCTGATTTTACTAAAAAAGAAAATAAATCATTACTTTCTATCCCTCGATATGTCGATGAAGTCGAAGAAGTAAGACAAAAGTTAGGCTTAGATAATTTTTACTTGTTGGGACATTCATGGGGTGGACTTCTTGCTCAAGAATATGCTTACAAATATGGCAAACACCTAAAGGGCTTAGTTCTAATGTCAATGATTGATAACTTAGATGAATATACAGAAAATATTAATCATGAACGTGAAGAAACTTTTTTACCTGAACAAGTTGATTACATGAAAGAATGTGAAAAAGCTGAGAACTTTACTGACCCTATGTATCAGCAATTAGTTGCTCATCTTTATTCCCTCTTTTTAACAAGACATCCCACAGGTACAGCTCATCCTGTAAATACTCACAATAATGTGATTTACAACTATTTCCAAGGAAATAATGAATTTGTTATGGTGGGTGAGCTTACCAAATGGGATTTCAGAGAGAAACTAGCAAGTTTGAAGATGCCAACTTTATTAACCTTTGGAGAATTCGATACTATGCCACTTTCAGCTGCTCGCAGAATGCATCAAACACTAAGTAATTCACGCTTAACTTTAACTCCGGATGGCGGACATTGTCATAATACTGATAATCCAAAAGCATTTTTCACGTCTTTAACTAAGTTTTTACACGATGTTGAGAACAACACATTCAAGGGAGAATAAACTATGAAATTAAACAAATTACTATTATCCGCTTCCGTCGTCTTAGCTTCTTTAGCTACCGCTGCTTGTGGAAATAACAACGCTTCTGCTAATAAAAAAGATCAAACTTTACATTTAATGCAAACAGGAGAAATCTTATCTTTAGATACTTCTAATCAAGCTAATATTAGTCAATGGAATGTCCTAGAAAATTCTATGGAAGGACTTTATCGTGCCGATAAAGAAGGTAATCCTTCTCCAGCAATGGCTACAAAATTAGTTAAGCCAACAGATCACGGTAAAAGATATACCTTCACCTTAAGAAAAAATGCTAAATGGTCCAATGGAGATCCTGTAACTGCGGAAGATTTTGTTAATTCATGGCGTAGATCTGTCAGTCCTAGCTCTCAATCAGGTTATTCTTATATCTTCACTGGTGTAAAGAATGCCACCAAAGTCACTGCAGGTAAGTTGCCAGCAAAAGATCTAGGGGTCAAAGCTTTAAACAATCGCACTCTTCAAGTTGACCTAGAATATCCAATGCCATACTTTACTAGAATGATGGTTCTGCCAGCATTCTTCCCACAAAGCAAAGCTGCTTTAACTAAATTTGGCAAAAGCTATGGTTCTGCTTCTAATAAGATGTACTACAATGGACCATTCAAGGTTGATGGTTGGACAGGTAGCAATTTGTCATGGGACTTGGACCAAAATAAATATTATTACGATAAAAAAGATATCCATTTAAAGAAAATGAAAATGCAAGTTGTAAAAGATGCAAACACCGCACATCAACTTTTCCAACAAGGAAATCTTGATGACGCAACTATTACAGGAACCACGGCTCAAGGCTTGCAAAAAGATAAAAATTTAATGCATCTTAAACGTGCCGGAGTCTACTATTTACAACTAAATCAACGTCAAGGACGTGTATTTTCAAATTCTAAATTACGTGAGGCTCTATCTTTAGTATTAGACAAAAAACACTTAGCTGAAAAAGTACTTGCCGATGGTTCAGAACCTGCATATACATTTGTTGCACCAACTTTAGCTAAAGATCCAACCACTGGCAAAGATTTTGCAACTGAAATGAAGCCAAGTGAAAATTATAATGTCAAAAAAGCACAAAAATTATGGCAAGAAGGCTTAAAAGAAGAAGGAAAGAAATCTGTCACTTTAACTTACTATACAGATGATCAAACTATCAATAAGAATATTGCCCAATTTGTTCAATCACAAGTTGAATCCAAATTAAAAGGTGCAGATGTTGAAGTACACGCTGTTCCTGCTAAAAATAGCCAAGATAATGTAAGTAAAGGCAACTTTGACATGCACTTTAGTTTATGGCTTGCTGATTATGCTGACCCAATGAGTGATTTTGATATCCTTCAAACCAATAATGCTCAAAATTACGGTAAGTATAGTAGTAAGGCTTACGATAATTACATTAGTGCCGCTAAAAGCAAGAGCGCTGCAGATGTCAAACAATACTGGCAAAATATGAGAAATGCTCAAAGTCAGTTAACTAAAGATACTGCAGTAGCACCTTTGTACAACATGACCGAAAGTCACTTAGTAAGAAGCAACTTAAAGGGTGTATTATGGCACTCCGTTGGTGAAGTTGATTATACAAGAGCATATTTTAAGTAAATAATTTTTAAAACAAGCAGTTCCAGCTGCTTGCTTTTTCTACTCTAAGTCAAGTGTTATCAACGATTTTAAGCAATTTTATTTTGAAATACAGGCCTAATCGGGAAATGGCTCCCGGAGAATCGAGTTAAATATCTGATTTAGGGCATGA
>NZ_NFKZ01000022.1:0-27578 GCF_002160635.1 Lactobacillus gallinarum | reverse complement strand
TCATGTGTCCAAAGCAGTCACGGCATTGGCTTCATCTCCACTTTACATAGTAAAAGAAAAAGTGTTGAACGACTACTCCGTCGAGTAATCATCCAACACTAGATTAGTATGTTTTATTTTCCCTAATTTTTTATAATCACGTGCAAAATAAGCATTAGTAACCAGATCTTGCAGCTCTCTTCTTTTAATTCCTGAATCATCAATATCTTTAAAAAATTTGAGTACCGAAATCTTATTTTGATTCAGGATTTTGATTAAACTACTAGCCCTAATTGCATTAGATTCTTTTTCTATTCGCCAATATTGCGACTTACTAATTATTCCCGCTACCATTTGTTCCTGCGTCAATCCGTGCAGGTTTCGCACTTGATGTAATCTCTCACCAATATTCATATTCATCACCTTTATGGAAGCCAGGCTAGATAATTATCGTAGCCGTTCTTCTGTAATACTTTAGTTATCAAATCTAACCGTTTCTGATCATGGTTAATTAAAGCTTGATAGTATATAGTCACCAATTTATGAAACATAATAACGGGATTCGTTGGCAGTTCTTTTATAAACTGGATAGTTTGCAAAACTGAGCCGAGATCATTTTCTTGATACGAACGCCCCAAGTAACTCATCATTACATTCACCAAGGCAACCAATGTTGAAGAATCATTTAGACTGATACTATTTTTGTTTTCATAGATATCTGTAATTAAAATCTTTATCTCACTTGTATCGTATAAAGACATAAAACTAGCAAAATTCCATAATGCAGTTTCATCCCATTTACCTAATCTTCCAAAATTGCTTTTTATTTTTCTCTGGGCATCATCAGAAAGATCAGCTTTCTTATTTGTCAAAGTAGCTATAACTGCTGTCAATTCTGCTTTAAAAATCGGCTCATCTTTTTGTTCTTTTTTCAACCAGGCTACATTGCGATTATTAATGGCCAATCGAATACAACGATATTGAATTTTGCGTTGCATTGACTGATCAAACACACTAAAAAAATCACGCACAGAAACATGATTTTGCTTCAAAATCGCTAACAGGTCATCAATATTAATTTCACTTTTTCCATTTTCTACTCGAGAATAAAAAGATTCTGTTACCACGCCAGCGCACATTTGTGTCTGTGTTAAATTTAAGGAATCTCGTATTTCTCTTAGTTGTTCTCCAATAGTCATACTTTTTCCCTCATTTGTTTCATATTTTTAATATATAAACACTTGAGATAAAAGTCTCGAAATCTTCCAAAACGACTATTTTTATTAAAAAAATCACACCCCTCAAGCTAAAAAAGATTAAAGGATGCGATTATTATTTATTCATCAATTTCAACATCATCAATTATTGACGCATAACCACAGTCTTGAATAATTGATTTTAAAGATCTGGCTTTCTGTTCATCACCACTAAAAACAGCTTGATAGAACTTGCCTATCAACTTTTCCAATCCAATTGCAGGATCTACCGGCAATTCTTGCAAAAACTTAAATGTACTTTCCGTATAACTCTTATTAGCATGTTGATGATAGCAACAATTCAAATAATTTATCGTAATAAAAGCCATAAACTGCAAAGTAAAGGTATCGGTAGCTGGATGTTTACGATATGCAGCATAAGCAGCCTCTACTAACTGCTTTGAATCATCAACATCCAGGAAAATTACTGCTTGACTCAAAAAATGATAAGATGTCCGATCCCAATTTTCATTCAAAACCAGTTTCTTTATTTTTTTCTTCATTTCAGGAGAAATTTGATCATTTGAGCGTAAGGCCCAAGCATAAGCTAATTCCAACTTGAATTTAAGCCATAACGGAGCCTGTACCTCACCATTTTCAATTTTTCGCTTAATTTTATCCAGCGCTTTTACATCTCTTCTATTTTGAGCAAAAGTAATCTCACTAGTTAATTCAAAAAAGGTCCAGTAGACGACTGATTATTAATTTGTGCAAAAAATCCAGTAACATCAAAATGATGAACCGACAAAATTTTAATTAAAGTTTCTGCATCAATTGCATGCACACCACGTTCAACTTTAGAATAAAAAGATTCACTTACAATTCCTGCCGCCATTTCTGTCTGACTCATTCTCGCATGCAAACGCCGGCTTTTTAATGCTTCACCGATTGTCATCTATTTATTCCGTCCTATTTAATTTTGTTTACTTCATCTAAACTCAATTCAATATAATTACCGCGCTTTAAATCCTCCGGCAATTTCAAATTTCCCATCGAAATTCGTTCAAGTTCAACCACTTTCATCCCTACCGCACCAAACATGCGCTTAATCTGATGATATTTTCCTTCACGAATTTTGATTTCAATTTCAGAACTATCATGTTCTTCATCCTGCGCCAGAATCTTCAACTCTGCTGGCTTAAGCTTAGTTCCATCCCCTAAAGTCATTCCACTAGCAAAAGTTTTCACAGTTTCGTCATCAGCTACGCCTGCAATTTTCGCGCGGTAAATCTTATCAACGTGCTTATTGGGAGCAAGCAATTCATGATTTAGTTGGCCATCATTAATAAGCAAAAGCAAGCCAGTTGTATCTTTATCTAGTCGCCCTACTGGCGTAATTCCTTGATATTGATCCTGCGGCTTGAGCAATGAAATTACTGTTCTTTGACTACGGTCTTCAGTTGCCGAAAGTACGCCCTTGGGCTTGTTCATCAAAAAATAATGATATTTTTGATAATTAACCTCTTGTCCATCTACCAATACTTCATCGGATTCCTTAACCTGCTGTTTCGGTGTTTTTACCACATCACCATTTACAGTGATAATGCCTTTTTTAATTAAAACGTGCACTCCTTTTCTAGAGCCGACGTTCATATTAGCTAAATATTTATCAATGCGCATGAGAACCATCCTTTTTAGCAACTGGTACATTCTGCAAACAAAAAGTAAAATTATCTTCCTCCAACAAGCGGGTATAGAAATCTACTTTCTCAGTATCATTATCAAACAAGGTCTTATAAAGTCTGACTATTACTCTATGTTGATAAAAGCTTGCTTCATATGGAATATTTTTATCAAAAAAAGTAAATGTTTCTGCGCATAATTCTTTATTAAAATTGTGTATATACGCATACATTAAGAAATCAATCACTAAATCAGCAATTCCAACTGTATTTGTATAACTTAAGATGTTTTCTGAATTTTTTACATAGCTTTGATAAGCAGTATGAGAAAAATTGAGTACTTGTTCTGGAGTTAGGGCAATAAAAGCCATCCCTAAATATTCATAGTTGAGGAATCCCCAATTATTTCCTTTAGATAAATGTTGTATCTTCTTTTTAACCGGTTCTGATATATCATCAGTTGAATGAGTTATCCAGGCAGTCATTAACTCCAATATATAAGGGATCCAAATATAATATGGTTTACCTTGTTCTTCAGCTTGATCAATCTCCTTTTTTAGTTGACCTAGTTTCTCTAAATCTCGTTTATTAGCACTATTTGCTATTTTATTCGCCATAAAGCTAGCATCCTGTAGACTCTTTTTATGCGGTGATTCCTGGATTGGACCATCCAGCGTTTTGGAGAAGAATTGAACTGGATTAATATGATTTGCTTTCAAAATTTCAATTAAGGTATCAGCATCAATACTATGAATCCCACGTTCAACTTTTGAATAAAACGATTCTGAAACAACTCCTGCTACCATTTCAGTTTGAGTAAGTCCAGCTGCCAATCTACTTTCTCTTAGTAATTTTCCAATCCTCATTATTTTTCCTTTTATACAAAAAATGCCAACAGATCATTCTGTCGGCATAACTTTTTACAACAAGTCTTGATCTTCTTCGATCTTATCGTTGATAAATTTTTCGTTTGGATAAATTGGCATTACTTCAATTCCGTCCATCGCTCTTTGAATCAAGCCTTCAACATCAAGACGAGCTTCATATTCACGAGCCTTATCAAGCTTTGGCTTAGTCTTAGGACGTGGTGGAGCAAAGATAGTACAACAATCTTCAAATGGTTGAATTGAAAGATCAAAAGTACCAATATCTTCTGCCAATTTAATAATTTCAGTCTTATCCATTGTAGCAACTGGACGAATAACTGGTGTAGTTGTCACATCGTTAATAGCAACCATTGATTGCAAAGTCTGTGAAGCAACTTGACCAACAGATTCACCGTTAAAGATTGCCAGACCACCGCGCTTAGCACGAATACGGTCTGCAAGTTGCAACATGAAACGACGTTGCACAGTCATCAAGTAACCTTCTGGCAACTTTTCCTTGATAGTTTCTTGAATTTCAGCAAATGGCACAGCGATAAAGTTAATCTTACCTGCATAATTTGCCAAAATACCAGTCAATTCCTTAGCCTTAGCCAAAGCCTTTTCAGTAGTGTAAGGAGGACTAAAGAAGTGCACCATTTCGATATCAACTCCACGCTTCATTGCAAGGTATGAAGCAACTGGTGAATCAATACCACCACTAAGCATCATTACAGCTTTACCAGCAGTACCAACAGGCATCCCGCCAATACCGTGAAGCAATTGGTTAGAAATATAAACAGCATCTTGACGCACTTCGATTCTAAGTACTAAATCAGGGTGCTTCATTTCAGCCTTCAAGTGGTCGATATGATCGAATAAGTAATCACCAACCAAGTTATTAAGTTGATTAGTATCATATTCAAACTTGTGATCACTACGCTTAGTATTAACCTTAAAGGTCATGCCCGGCTTAAAAGTTTCCTGCATTAATTCTAAAGAAGTCTTTTCAATATCTTCTAAAGTTTTAGGAATCTTAATAGCTGGTGAATAGGTTTGAATACCAAACACTTTCTTCAAGCGCTTATCTACTTCCGCAAAAGGTGCGCCATTTAAAACAATATGCATCCGGTCGTGACGAGGATGGAAGTCAATCTGAGGGAAATCTTTTAAGACCTTTTCAACGTTGCTAGCTAAACGATTGATGAAGTCCTTTCTGTTCTTTCCCTTAGTTGAGAGTTCCCCGTAACGGACCATAACTTCTGTATATTCCATTAATTTTCTCCCAAGTGATTAATTTTAGCAAAATGATTATAAATCTTATCAAAGACCTTGATAAACTCATCTGCCTGCTCAAGCGTATTTGTTTCATCAAAACTCAAACGAATTGCGCTAGTAGCAATCTTATCATCAATTCGCATAGAAACCAAGGTGCTGGCTTCATCTGCAGTCTTTGATGCACAAGCAGAAGTAGTTGAGGTATAAATGTCTTGATCTTCTAAAGTATGAACTAAGGTTTCACCACGAATTCCTTCTAATGCAAAGCAAAGAATGTGTGGTGCAAAACCGTCGCTTACTGGTGAAAAGATATCGATACCTGGTTTATCTTTCAAATAGTCAACGATCTTAGCCTTAATTGCTGCTTCACGGCTTGCCTTTTCAGGTTCGTTTTCTAAAAGCAACCGAATAGCCTTAGCCATACCTGCGATAGCTGGTAAGTTTTCGGTACCGGAACGAAGTCCCTTTTCTTGGCCACCTCCATCATGAAGTGGAGTAAGCATTTTGCCTTCTTTTTTGTAAAGGATACCAATGCCTCGTGGTGCATGGAACTTATGCGCTGATAAACTTGATAAATCAACTCGTGGTGTAAAGACCTTATCCCAAATATTCTTACCTAAAGCTTGAACATTATCAACGTGGAATTGAATAGTTGGATAATTTTCAAGCAAATCACTGATTTCATCAATTGGTTGAATCGTGCCGATCTCATTATTGACACCCATAATTGAAACCAGAGTAGTATCTGAGTCAATGGCATTTCTCAAATCGTTGACATTAACTCTACCCTCTTTATCAACTGGCAAACGTGTAACGCGCCAACCCAAATTTTCTAAAGCATTAAAGCTATTAGCTACAGAAGCATGTTCTACGCTGGAAGTAATAATATGCTTACCAAATTCACGCTTTTGAATTGCTGTTCCTTTAATTGCAGTATTATTTGATTCTGTACCACCTGAGGTAAAGAAAATCTCATGTTGTTTAACGCCCAACAAGTCTGCAATTTGTTTGCGTGAAGCTTCAAGCATTTGATGCGCACGGTCACCCATCTTATGCAAACTTGAAGGATTGCCCCAAATATTAGTTGCTACCTTATTATAGGTATCTAAAACTTGAGGATCTATTTTTGTTGTTGCACTATTATCAAAATAAATCACGTTCAAAACTCCCCTAATAAAAAACGGTCAACTACTTGACCGTTTAGTGACTATTAGATTTTAGCTTAAATAATGAAAAGCTTCAATTATTTATTCTTTTTGTTCAGAATAATATGCATTTTCAAGTCGTTGATAGCTACCTGGCTCTACTTTTTCAATTGCAGTAGCAATGGTATCCAATGCTTCCTTATAATTATATTCATCGTAAAGTTGCATCGACTTCTTTTGTGCTTGCTTAATCGTATCCTTATCAGCATATTTATTTGAATACTGCATCGTTAACTCAACTAAGTTAGCAGAATTGATAATATCGTCTGCTTCACGCTTAAGTCGTTCAACATCATCAGAAATTTGAATTAATTCGTTAGAAATCTTTTCCATATTAATTCTGACTTGACTTAATTCATCACTAACATGACCAATTTCGTTAACGACTAAAGTATACATTTGAATAAAGCTATCTGGATTCCCTGGCAAACTACGTCTTTCAAGACGGCGATAAACTAATGAAACCTCTTGCTTAAAGTGCTTAATTGAATCATTAGCAACATTTTCTGAATCGTATAGGCCATCAACATCTGTCGACATTTTAATTTGCTCAGCATCAATCTCACGCAAGCGATCTAACATTTCTAACCATGAATCTTGAATTGCAGAATAGACGCCCTTGCCATCAGCTATATTTTGCGTATCAACTGTATATTGGCGATTCATGTTATTAACTTCTTTTTCAAGCTCTTTGCTTTTTTCAAGTTCGCCATGAGTTAATTCATAACTCTCATCAATATGTTGCAATTTCTCAACTAATTTTTTAGATGCCGTTTGCTGGTGAGAAATTAAAGCTAGCATCTTGCTTTGATTCTTTTCGACAAAAGGACGAGCTTTATATTCCTTAGCTAAAATGTCATAAAGGCCATCGATTTCACTAGATATCTTTTTATTTTCGTTAGCTAATTCATCGACTTTTAGTTCTGCCAATAATTTACGAGCACTATCAATCTGATCATGAATGTCTTTAATTCTGCTTAAAACATCAACCTTAGTAATATAGTACTTTTCTGAAAGCATCTTCTTATAAACATTAGATAATTCCTTAAGCTGATCTTGGAAAACTACTTCTAATTGATGATAGCCATCTTTGATTTTAGGCAGTTGTTTTTGTAAAGCTGCTAAAGACATGCGAATCTTAGATAAAACTCGCTTAGCCTCTACGTGATCCCCTTGAGATGAAAGATTCTTAGCTTCTTCAAAATCGCTCTCCATTGAAGCAAGTTGATCTTCAATTTGATCAATTGCTGTACCATATTCAAATGAATTAGCTAAAACGTCTTTTCTCAATTCACGATAGACTTTAATTAAAGCATCATACTGAATTTGATTTTCTTTATTGGATTCAAGCAATTCAGTAAACACTGCCTTAGTATTGCGAGCATCTTCTAAAGCCGGTTTAATTATTTGCTGTGCTTCTTTTATTTTCTTTCTGGCTTTAAAAAGTTTGTAAGTTGCATTTTCATTTGCCGCTTCTTCAACTAACTTCTTTACGCGTGGCAATTTTTTAGTTGAAGCTTCTTTATAACTCTTACGCCAAGTATTTAATGTGGTTAGACTTTCGCCCGCCAAATCCATTTTATTCAGTCGTTTGATATCATCTTCAAGGTGCATCTCTTCGATTTCATTAAGAGCTGCATCGATTACCTCGACTTCTCGCAACTGCTTACGATTAATGAGCAACATTAAAGCAACGACTACAATAATAAGGATTACAACGGCGACAATAATAATAGTTTGAATTGATGACATTGTTTATCCTCCAAAACTACAATCATTATAACAAAACATAGCCTAAAGATGTGCAAAAGCTGATGTATTTCTTGATTTATTATTCTGAACTCTATATAATACTATTCGTGTAAAATATTTGCAGCAATAAGTGACAAGAACGTCAACATCTTGAAACGCTTAAGTGAACGAGTAACCCGCGCTGCATTGGGCGAAAATGTAAATCCAAGATGCACGAATGTTGAACTTATTTGTAATATTTTACTCCAGAAATTATTATTTTAAATTTTATGGAGGATTTTTATGTCAAGATATACAGGTCCAAGTTGGAAACGTTCAAGAAGATTAGGTATCTCACTTTCAGGTACTGGTAAGGAAATCGCACGTCGTAACTACGCTCCAGGTCAACACGGTCCTAACAGCCGTGGTCGTTTGTCAGAATATGGCCAACAATTACACGAAAAGCAAAAGTTACGTTGGATGTACGGTTTGAACGAACGTCAATTTAGAACTTTGTTCACTCGCGCTGGTAAGATCCGTGAAGGTGAACACGGTACCAACTTCATGATTTTGCTTGAACGTCGTTTGGACAGTATTGTTTACCGTCTCGGTTTAGCTACTACTAGAGAACAAGCTAGACAATTAGTTAACCACGGTCACATCACTGTTGATGGCAAGCGTGTTGACATTCCTTCATACGAAGTCAGCGTTGGTCAAACTGTTGGCTTGAAGGAAAAGTCAAAGAACTTACAACAAGTTAAGGATGCCTTAGACGCAGTTACTGCACGTCCATCATTCGTTTCATTTGACGACAACAAGATGGAAGGTACTCTTGTACGTTTACCAGAACGTGACGAAATGGAACCAGAAATTGATGAATCACTCGTTGTTGAATGGTACAACAAGTTACTTTAATTTTTACATTTTATTTTGTCAAAAACCTTTCCCAATATCGGGGAAGGTTTTTTTGTTACAATTAATAGTAGTAAAGAAAGGATGATTTTATGAGTGATGATTTAAGTAAGCGCGTAGAACAAGCTGCGCAAGGAATAACCCCACAGACTAAACCGGATGAACGCCGGCGATATTTAGGTTCACTGCGTGAGCGTGTGTATGTACGCATGAATAATGCTGAAGTAAAAGATTCCAAACTCACTAGTCTTTTCTTACAACACATTGATGATTTTAAAGGCTACACTATTCTGATTAACGGCAATATTACTGATGATGGTTTTCTAGGTGATGTCGAGGCAGCCTGCAGCAAGAAAAATATTCCATTTACATTAGTTAACAATGAAACTGCAAAAACTGGACCCGAAGATTCTGCTGTTTTAGTAGTCTCCAAAAATGCTATTAATCGTCAAAGAATTGAAATTGGACAAGTCTATGCTCCTGAGTTGCCAAAAACTGAATTAGAAGCGCCTAAAAAGAAAGAAAGCTTTTGGCATAAACTTTTTCACGGAGAAAAATAATGAAACCATTAGCTTATCGTATGCGTCCACAGACTCTTGATCAAGTTGTCGGACAGCAACATCTAATTGGACCTGGTAAAATTATTCGCCGAATGGTTGAGGCTCGTCTTCTATCATCAATGATTCTTTATGGCCCTCCTGGCATTGGCAAGACCAGTATTGCAAGTGCTATCGCTGGTTCTACTAAATATGCTTTTCGAAAGTTGAACGCAGCTACTGACGGAAAGAAGCAATTACAGCAAGTAGCCGCAGAAGGGAAAATGAGTGGCACCGTCATTTTATTATTAGATGAAATTCACAGACTCGATAAGACAAAACAAGACTTTTTATTGCCTTTGCTTGAGTCAGGACAAGTCATTTTAATTGGGGCTACAACGGAGAATCCATATATTTCAATTTCCCCTGCTATTCGTTCACGTTGCCAAATTTTTGAGCTAAAGCCTTTATCTGCTCAAGATGCATCGAATGCCATTGACCGCGCTTTAACGGATAAAGAAAATGGCTTAGGCAATTATCATGTCGAGCTGACGGATGATGCACGTGCCCTTTTAATCGAAAAAGGCAATGGAGATTTGAGATCTACTTTAAATTCATTGGAACTTGCGGTTTTGTCTACCAAACAAGAATTAAAAGATAATCATCAAGATACAGACTCTATTGTAATTACTCAGCAAGAAATGGCTGATTCTATTCAAATGAAGGTGCAGAATTTTGATTCTTCTGGGGACGGACACTATGATTTGGTATCTGCTTTTCAAAAATCAATTCGCGGTTCAGATACAGACGCAGCATTGCATTACTTGGCAAGATTAATCGAGTCTGGCGACTTAATTTCAATTTGTCGGCGTCTCTCCGTCATTGCTTACGAAGATGTGGGACTAGCCAATCCTAGCGCTGCAGAACATGCTATATTAGCTATTCAAGCTGCTCAAACGCTGGGCTTTCCAGAGGCGCGTATTCCGCTCGCTAATGCCGTCATTGAGCTGACTCTTTCTCCTAAAAGCAATAGTGCTATTACTGCCATAGATCGGGCAATTGATGACGTTAAAAACAAAAATATTGGCTCTATTCCCGCCAATTTAAAGGATGCGCATTATGCTGGTGCTAAAAAGTTAGGTCATGGAGTTAATTATATTTACCCTCATGATTTTGAAAATGATTGGGTCGCCCAACAATACTTGCCAGACAATCTTCTGACTGCAAGTTACTTTACCCCGAAAGGAAATTCTAAAGTCGAAGAAAGGTATAAGCTAATTTATCAAAAATTAAAGAAGATGCAACGCGATAATTTGAGCAAACATCACAATAGATAGCGCATTCAATATTATTGACAAACCTAATCTGATTGCGTATTATAATAGGTGATCTGAGTTGATCGACAAGCTTAAATGTATAAAGTTGACCGATCAAACTAGAAGACGTGGGAGTTAGCAAATAACTACCGAATCGGAATACTGTCTTGTCACAGGATCCATATTCGCTGCGATGTTAGCTCAAATTTTGAACACTGCGGGTTCAACAAGCGTCATTATGCTTTGTTTAGTCAACTCGGATTTCTTTTGAATATTAGGAAAGGCGGTCTTAAATGGCCGTCTTTTTATGTAATGAGGTTAAAATAAATGATAATTAAAATTGTAATGATTGTTTTTATTCTACTCTTGCTTTTAACTGCTTGGTATATGTGGCACAGACGAAATGGCCATTTTTTAATCTATGACGTAGGCGGTAATCCTCGCCTAACCAACATTTTAAAATGGACTTCTATTGCTTTGATCGCAGAGAGCGCAATCGGAATTATCATTTTATTTATGGATAATAAATATCTTAACTTGATCACACTATTCCTTGCCTCTCTAACCATTTTGACCTTTAGTCTTTTAATTACAGATTCCAAAAAATAAAAATATAAACCTTCTAATAATAGATGAAATTTTGGTAAAATAGATATCAGGAAGAGGTGTTTAGAAAATGCTTTCACAATATAAGAATATTCAAGTTTCCATTGATGGTTCTAAAGAAGCCGATTTAGCTTTCAGCAAGGCAGTTGCTATTGCCAAACGCAATCATGCTACATTAGAGATCTTACATGTCATCGATACTCGTTCTTTCCAAAATGTTTCAAGTTTTGACTCAGCAATGGTAGAACAAGTTTCTAAAGATGCTGAAAAGAGAATGAAGGATTACCAAGCACGTGCTAACAAGGCCGGTGTTACTGATTCTCATTATTCAATCGAATTTGGTTCACCTAAGACAATCATTGGTCATGATTTCCCTAAGAAACACAATATTGACTTAATCGTTGTTGGTGCAACTGGTTTAAACGCAGTAGAACGTTTATTAATTGGTAGTGTTACAGAATACGTAACTAGAACTGCTAAATGTGATGTTTTAGTATGTCGTGCCAAAGAAATTGCTAATGCGTTAGAAGGCTAATTTTTATATTATTAATCAAAAAAGGTATTTAAGTTTTTAAGCTTAAATACCTCTTTTATTTATATTCTAGAAATCACCAGCGGTGCTAAACATGTAGTCTCGATTATGGAATTTCATTGATAAAATCAAACCAATACCAATCATGTTCCCTACCAAGGCTGAACCACCTTGAGAAACAAATGGTAAGGGAATACCAGTCAATGGTAATAAATCAATGTTCATACCAATATTTTCAAATACGTGGAATAAAATCATCATAATAACACCCGTAGAAATGTATGAATAAAATGCATTTCTAGTATTAAATGAAATTTTAACCATTTGAATAATCAGGTATAAATAAATTAAAATCAAACTTACACAGCCTACAAAGCCAAAATTCTCTCCAATTACGGAGAAAACCATGTCAGACCCGCGAACTGGCACATATACGCTTGCTTTACCAAAGCCATTACCAAAAAGTTGTCCTGACCCAATTGCCTTCATACTTTGCCATAACTGGTAGGCACCTGATGATGTATCACCTGATGGATTAAGCCAAGACTTAATTCTTTCAAACTGATATGCTTGAAAGAAATGACTTAAAAACGCTTGCCCACCTGGCGTTACCACCATTAGAATAACTGCAATTGCTCCAATGATGACTATTCCATATAGGGGAACAATAATCTTCCACGATATACCAGAAACTAAAACTACACCACCAACAATTGCGATAAATACTAGCATAGTACCAAAGTCGTTCTGCAACTTTAATAAAATCGCTACGGGTGCAAGCCATGCAACTATTTTACCTAACAATAGCCAATCTGATTTAATGGTATGACCATATTTATCATTATGATCCTTAACTACGCGTGCCAACATCAAGATAAATGCTGGCTTCATTATTTCAGATGGCTGAAAAGTAACAGGTCCTAACTTGAACCAACTCTTTGCCCCAGTATCCGCTGCAACACTACGATTATAGAAGAACAAAACCGCTATTAACAAGAATATTCCTATTCCGAAAAATATTGGTGCTATCTTAAATAATTGCTCTGCATCAAACTGCATTACAATTACAACAATTACAATAGAAATCAAATACCATAATGCTTGCATAACTACAGCTTTAACAGGTGAACCAATGTGACTTGGATCTCCAAGTGCAGCTATATAGATACAATATAGACTGATTAATGCCAATAACGCCACGGGAATAATTATATTCCATGCTAATCGGTCAATTAGACTTGTTTTGTTTTCAACTTTTGCCATTAAATAATCACTACTTATATTTTATTTTTCATGCAATGTAAAGTATGAAAGTAAGTCATTAATACTGCTTTCTAGACTGTTAGCAAATAATACATTGCTACTCTTAGTCGTAGTAGCGCGATAACGACCTTCAACTTTTTCGATTAAACCAATGGACTTCTTGTTAGGAATAATAACTTCCCAAGTTGGTAAATTCTTACCCTTAAGTTCATTAACTTCAATATCAATATTTTCTAACTTTTTAGACATAAATCCTCCTACTTGCTATCCGGGTGAAACTTAGATGCTATAATTTCATCTTCGTATCTCTCAGGATGTGGATTTCGAAAAACAGTAAAATTATCAGGAACTGGGTCCACCCCACCGCGTATAAATGAGTTACATCTTAGTATACGACTAATTCCCATAATTAGCCCTAAAATTGGTCCATGTTTTTTCAAAGCATCAATCATATAACTAGAGCACGTAGGATAATACCTACAACTCGGTGGAAATAATGGCGAAATTAGAGTCTGATAAATACGTACGATAAAAATCAAAATCTTTCGCAAGTAATCTCCTCACTTAGTGTCGTTGATGTTTTTCAATATTCTTAAGCAAAGTACCAGTACCTAAGGCTACAGCTTCCAAAGGATGGTCGGCTGTTAAAACTGGGACCTGCAAGTAATATGATATCAACTTATCAATATTCTTCAATAATGCTCCACCACCAGTAAGCATGATACCACGATCAATGATATCAGCTGAAAGTTCTGGTGGCGTAGTTTCCAATACTTCTTTAGCTGCTGCAATGATTGACATAAGACCATCTTGCAAAGCATGCTGAATTTCAGGGGCAGTAACTGTAGTTTGTCTAGGTAAGCCATCAACTACATCACGACCACGAACCTTAATTTGTTGATCTTCATCAGGTTCAAATGCACTACCGATTTCAATCTTGATTTGTTCAGCAGTTCTTGAACCGATCAATAAATTATGTTTATTCTTAATATAGCTAATAACCGCTTGATTCATACGATCACCAGCGTAGCGAAGTGAACGTGAGGTAACAATTTCCCCCATGGACAAGACAGCAATATCAGTAGTACCACCACCGATATCAATAACCATATTACCTTGTGGTTTAAAAATATCAAGTCCTGCACCTACTGCAGCTACCTTAGGTTCAAAATCAAGGTAAACCTTACCGCCACCTGATTTTTCTGCTGCTTGAATAATAGCCTTTTGTTCAATCGAAGTAACTCCTGTAGGAGCACAGATTAAAATATTAGGCTTAGACATAAAACCTTTTACATTTAATTTTTCAATAAAGTATGACAGCATTTCCTCTGTAATATCGAAGTCCGCAATTACACCGTTCTTCAAGGGGCGAATTACGCGAATATTACCTGGGGTTCTTCCTACCATTTCATATGCCTCTGAGCCAACTGCTACTACTTTATTTGTATCAGTATTAACAGCGACTACAGATGGTTCATTTAAAACAATCCCTTTTCCAGAGACATTGATTAGTACATTAGCTGTTCCTAAATCAATTCCTATATCTCGTGCCACAATAACCCTCCATAATTATTCATCGTCCATTTTACCATAAATAAATAAGAGTTTCCTTTACTGTCCCTGTTTTAACACAATCTTTAAAACAAATTACTTAATTGCATCGAAGTATCGATAAATGTAATTACAAAATTACCAACTAAAAAGCCCAATGCAATAGCAAGAAATAAATATAATAATTGCGTTTCAAACACATGTCCTTTACGAATTATTTTTTCTAGCTGCACAGCCTTCATTGCCTGAAAAGATAATCCAATTGCAATCAAATAAATTATTATACTAATAATGGCATGAACGCCTAATTGAAACATATTCTTTTCCTTTATTAATAAAAAAGACGGATGCAAAATCTGCATTCGTCTTTTTATCTCTTTTAGTGACCTTTAGTGTTGTAAACACTAATTCTGTTCATTGCTCGTCTTAAAGCAACTTCAGCACGTTCAAGAGTACGCTCATCATGCTTTTCACGTGCTTCCTTCAAACGCTTCTCGGCTCTTTCCTTAGCGGCTTGAGCACGAGATACATCAATGTTTCTAGCACGTTCAGCACTATCCGCAATAATTGTAGCCACGTTATTAGAAAATTCAATATACCCACCACTAATAGCGATGTGATCAATTCTTGAATTCATTTCACGACTACGTTTAACCTTGACCTCACTAATTACTAATGGGGTAAGCAAGGGTACGTGATTATACATTATTGAACGTTCACCATCTATAGCACGTACATCAACGATGCTTCCACGATGTGAATAAACCATTCCATTAGGAGTTACAACATTTACTCTAAAAAGCTTTTCTGGATCTGCCATTGGACATCACCCTACTTTTCTAGTAATGCTTTAGCTTCTGGATCACTTGGAGTTACGCCCATTTCTTGTGCTTTCTTCAAAACATCTTCAATTGGACCAACACCACGGAACGAATCTTCTGGTAAGTCATCAAGATGACCATCTAAGATAAGCTTAAAGCCCTTAATGGTTTCCTTAATTGGAACATATGAACCTGGCACACCAGTAAACTGTTCAGCAACAAAGAAGTTTTGTGACAAGAAGAATTGAACTTTACGTGCACGTGCAACGATCAATTTTTCTTCATCAGATAATTCATCCATACCTAAAACAGAAATAATATCTTGCAATTCGTGGTAACGTTGCAAAACATGTTGAACACGAGTAGCAACTTCGTAGTGTTCTTGACCAACAACTTCAGGGTCAAGGGCACTTGAAGTTGATTCAAGTGGGTCAACGGCTGGGTAAATACCTTGTTCTACCAAACTACGTTCCAAGTTAGTAGTAGCGTCCAAGTGTGCGAATGTGGTTGATGGAGCTGGGTCAGTATAGTCATCGGCAGGAACATAAACAGCTTGAATAGAAGTAATTGAACCCTTCTTAGTTGAAGTAATTCTTTCCTGCAATTGACCCATTTCAGTTGCCAAAGTTGGCTGGTAACCAACGGCACTTGGCATACGACCAAGCAAAGCTGAAACTTCTGAACCGGCCTGAGTAAACCGGAAAATGTTGTCGATAAAGAGCAAAACATCTTGACCTTCAACATCTCTAAAGTACTCAGCAAGAGTCAAACCAGTTAACGCAACACGCATTCTGGCACCAGGCGGCTCGTTCATCTGACCAAATACCATGGCAGTTTTACTTAAAACGCCTGAAGCTTTCATTTCGAAGTAAAGGTCGTTACCTTCACGAGTTCTTTCACCAACACCAGTAAATACGGAAATACCACCGTGTTCTTGAGCGATGTTGTGAATCAATTCCTGAATAATAGTGGTCTTACCAACACCGGCACCACCGAACAAACCAACTTTACCACCACGAACGTATGGTTCAAGCAAGTCGATAACCTTGATACCAGTTTCAAGAATTTCACGACTAGTAGTCAAATCTTCATACTTAGGTGCTTCCTTATGGATGCTTTCACGAGGGTGATCCTTTGAGAATTCTGGTCCACCATCAATTGGTTGACCTAAAACGTTGAATACACGACCTAAAGTATCTTCCCCAACAGGAACTGAGATTGGGCCACCAGTATCTTCAACTTTCATACCACGTCGAAGACCATCGGTAGATTCCATGGCAATCGTTCTTAAGACACCATCACCAAGCTCAACTGTAACTTCAAGAACAATACTTTCATTCTCGGATTTAATTACACGCAAGGCATTGTTAATATCAGGCAAATTCTTATCGATTGGGAATTTTACATCGACAACTGGGCCGATTACTTGAACGATTTCACCTTCACTCAAAACATCTACCTCCTTTTCTTTATTACTCTAAGGCATTTGCACCACTGATAATTTCAGTAATTTCAGTAGTAATTTGTGCCTGTCTAGCACGATTTAATTTCGTAGTTAAATTTGAAACTAAATCCTTAGCATTATCAGTTGCACTCTGCATAGCTGTCATTGAACTAGCATGCTCTGCAGTCTTTGCATCCAAAATAGCACCATAAATGGTTGAACGCGCATACTGTGGTAACAACTTCATTAACACTCTATTAGGATCTGGTTCAATATCATATTCTAATTCTTTATGTGCTTCAGCTTCTTTAACACCAATATCTAAATCGACAATTGGTAACATCTTTTCAACACGAAATGCAGATGATAATGAGTTTACATGGTGCGTATAACATACATAAAGTTGATCAAACACACCGTTCAAAAACATCTTGATTGCTGTTGAAACGATTGGCAAAACTTCATCAAAAGTTGGGACATCGGACACACCATTTTTCTCGTAAACAACATTAACGTTGTTCTTCTTAAAAAATTGGGCTCCAACTGAACCTACGGCCAAGACTTTAACTTCATGACCTTGTGCACGTTCATCTTCAAAGATTCCCATCATGTTCTTAATAACATTACTATTATAAGAACCTACCAAACCACGATCACCACTTACTACTAAAAAGCCAGTAGACTTAATATTCTTTCGTGGTTGAATCATATCAGCTGTAATACCTAAACCGAATACATCAGTGTAATCGATCTTGGCAATATTTCTCTTATCAATTGATACGTCTTGATCGCGCAAGCTATCTACCACCTGTGAACTAATCAAGCGAGAAATAGTCTTACGAACATGATCGTTATAAATGGTGTAACCTTTATCACGATCTTCGGTTTGGTTTAACTTTGATGCAGAAACCATTCGCATAGCTTCTGTGATTTTACCAGTTTGTTTAACTGAAGCAATTTTCTTCTTCAACTCAAGTAAAGATGCAGGCATATTCTACCTCCTATTTCTCACTTGGTGCAAAGCTCTCACTAAATTCCTCAATAGCTGCTGACAACTTCTTATCATCTGGCAATTTACCAGTTTCACGAATTATCTTGAGCAAGTCAGCATGGCTGCTGTCAAAGTTATCAAACAATTCATTTTGGAAGCGACTAATGTCTTCAACTGGAATAGAATCAAGATAGCCGTGAGTCAAAGCATAAAGAATCAAAACTTGTTTCTCAACTGGAATAGGATCATGAAGTGGTTGCTTCAATACTTCAACAGTTCTTTGACCTCTATTCAACTTAGCTTGAGTGGCTTGATCAAGATCACTACCAAATTGAGCGAAACTTTCAAGTTCACGGAAAGCAGCAAGGTCAGTACGTAAAGTACCAGCAACTTTCTTCATAGCCTTAATCTGGGCGTTACCACCAACACGAGAAACTGAGTTACCAGCATCAATGGCTGGACGAGTACCAGCAAAGAACAAATCACTTTGTAAGAAAATCTGACCATCAGTAATAGAAATTACGTTGGTTGGAATATATGCAGAAATGTCTCCCGCTTCGGTTTGGATAATTGGCAATGCAGTCAAAGATCCACCGCCAAGCTTGTCACTCAACTTAGCACTACGTTCTAGCAAACGTGAGTGTAAGTAGAAGACGTCACCTGGGTAAGCTTCACGACCAGGCGGACGACGGAGAAGCAAGGAAAGTTCACGATAAGCGACGGCTTGTTTTGATAGGTCGTCAAATACGATTAATACATCCTTGCCATTGTACATAAATTCCTCACCCATAGCAGTACCAGCATATGGTGCAATGTAAAGCATTGGTGCTGGTTCACTTGGGCCCGCTTCAACAACAATGGTATAATCCATTGCTCCGAAACGCTTTAAAGTTTCTACTTGAGTTCTAACGGTTGATTCCTTTTGACCAATAGCAACATAAATACAAATTACATCTTGGTTCTTTTGGTTAAGAATTGTATCGATGGCTAAACTAGTCTTACCAGTTTTACGGTCACCAATAATCAATTCACGCTGTCCACGACCAATTGGAACTAAGGCATCGATAGCCTTAATACCAGTTTGAAGTGGTTGATTAACTGATTGACGGTCCATAACCCCTGGAGCTTTTTCTTCAATAGGACGCGTCTTATCAGCCTTAATTTCACCTAAACCGTCAACAGGTTGACCCAATGGGTTAACTACTCTACCGATTAGGGCGTCACCAACAGGAACTGACATAATTCGACCAGTTCTTTGAACACGGTCGCCTTCACGAATATCGTCAAATTTACCTAGGATAATGATACCAACATCACTAGCATCAAGGTTTTGAGCAATACCGTATGAACCGTTATCAAATTTTAACAACTCACCGGCTAATGCATTATTAAGTCCGTGAGCCCGGGCGATACCATCACCAACGTAAGTTACAACACCAACTTCGTTAATGTCGAGCTTGTCGTCGTAATGTTCAAGTTGCTGCTTGATCAAGGAGCTAATTTCTTCCGCTTTAATGCTCAATGGTTTCACCTCTTTTAATTCTCATCAATTATTTGCGCACGGATCTTCTTCAGCTTATTTTTAACTGATCCATCAATCACGCGATCCTTCACTTGAAGAATCACACCGCCTAAAATACTTGGATCAACTTTATTCTCAAGACGCACAGCATTTAAGTTATATTTCTTAGCGAAACCATCACCTAAACGCTTAAGTTGATCATCATCCAACTTCACTGCTGTAGTTGCAGTACCAGATGCGATCTTGTTTTTATCATCATAAAGTACAACAAATTGATCAATAATATCGACCAAGTATGCAAAACGATCATATTCAAGCAGCAAATTTAAAAAGCCTTGTACTTCTTTTGAAAAATCTTTTTCAATAGCAGTTAAAAAGTCTTTTTTATCCTTACTGTTTAAGATAGGATCACTTAAAACGTTGATGACTTGAGGAGTGGCAACTACTGCCTTTTTCAACTCCACCATTTCATCATAAACGCTATCAAGTACTTTATTATCTTGCGCATAGCCGAACAAAGCGGCACCGTAGCGTGCAGCTACTTCTTCTCTACTTAAAGCCATTAATCATCCAACCCCTTAATAAATTGGTCGACTAAATCTTTTTGGTCTTCAGCAGATAAATTCTTAGCAATTACCTTTTCAGCAATAGCTACAGAAATATCAGCAACTTGATCACGTGCAGAATTCAATGCATCTGATTTAGCCTTAGTGGCTTCTTCATTTGCCTTCTTACGAATTGCTGCAGCATCTTCATTCGCACTTGCTACGATTTCTTTGCCAGTTTTTTGCGCATTAGCTTTAGCGTCAGAGAGAATCTGTGTTGCTTCTTGTCTTGAGTTCTTCAAGGCAGCTTCACGCTCGTTAGCAAGCGTTTCAGCCTTTTTTCGATCACTTGCAGCTGAATCCAAGTCATTAATAACTTTTTGCCGCCGCTTTTCCATCATTTCTGATACTGGACCCCAAGCAAAGTGCTTGACCAATAACATCAAGATGGCAAAACAAATTAAATACCAAAGTGCATTACCTAGGTAAATATGATGTGAGGCTGCAAATAATGTTTGAATAGTCATTTACTGCCCTTCTCTCTTTAATATTTAAATCCTTTAGTTTTAAAAATTTTATTAAAGGAAAAGAATCAAGAAGGCAACAACGATAGCCAAAATAGGAACGGCTTCGATCAAACCAACACCGATAAACATTGTTGCTCTTAAGTTACCTGCACTTTCAGGTTGACGAGCCATACCTTCAAGAGTTTTTGAAATAACTTTACCGTTACCCAATGAAGCAGCTAAAGCTGCCAAACCAGCTGCGATGGATGCAGCAAGGTATTTAAAAGCTTCTGACATAAATTTATACCTCCAAAATTTATTCTGTAGTAACTTTCTTACCAATGTAAACCATTGATAAAGTTACGAAAACATATGCCTGGATAGAGCCAATGAAGACAGAGAAACCTTGCCAAATCATGGCTAATGGAGCTGCTAGAATCAATGTAAATGGTCCACCAGCATGTGCTAGATCATTACCAATTAATGTAAGCAAAACTTCACCAGCATAAATGTTCCCATATAAACGTAATGATAAGGTTAAGAAATTGGTAAACTCTTCAATAATGTTAATTGGGAGCATAAAACCAACTGGCTGCGTATAATTCTTTAAATAGCCGCCAACACCAAATCTTTGTACGCCGAATGTGAACGATAGAAGCAAGGTCATCATTGCAAACGACATTGTCGCTACTGGATCAGCAGTTGGTGACTTGATAAAGACCCAATCATCAACTTTGACTTCCATAAACATACCCAATTGGTTCATAAACCAAATGAAAAGAAATAAAACAAGTGCATATAAAGATAGGTGTTTTTGCGCATCTACATCACTAACATTATCTTTGACGATACCGTTAGTAAAATCGAGTAAATATTCAAAAACATTTTGTCTTTTATTAGGTTTCATTTCAACTTTTCTTGCAAGCCAAAGGCAGATAAGAAAAACTGCTAAAGCCATTAGCGTTGAACCGATGATCCCAGTAAGATCAAAATTCAAGCCCATGAATTTAAAAACAAATGATTTCTCCATTACTTCGTGACCTCCCTTCTCGTGTTGAATTAAACTCGAACACGTAAATCATCTTAACACCAAAAAATTCTTTTGTGTAACATGAAAGCGTATTCTAATAAATATTTTTACGAAAAAGGGTTTACTTAGTTCCGAATAATCGGTCACCAGCATCACCCAAACCTGGGAAGATGTAGCCGTTATCCATCAACTTTTCATCTTCAGCAGCTGCGTAAATATCAACATCTGGGTTAGCTTCTTGAACAGCCTTGATTCCTTCTGGAGCCGCTACTAAAACTGCTAACTTGATTTCTTTAACGCCGCGCTTCTTTAATGCAGCAATGGCATCATTTGCTGAACCACCAGTTGCAAGCATTGGGTCAACAACTAAACATTCACGTTCAGCAATATCCTTTGGAGCCTTGAAGAAGTATTCATGTGGCTTCAAAGTTTTTTCATCACGATACATGCCGATGACCGCAATTTTAGCTGATGGTACCATATCAAGAACACCATTAAGCATCCCGATACCAGCACGTAAAATTGGCACAATTGTCAATTTCTTACCAGCAATTTCTTTTTGGACAGTTTTACCCATTGGTGTTTCAATTTCAACATCTTCAAGTGGTAAATCTCTCGTAATTTCATAGGTCATTAACCCACCAATTTCGCCAACAATTCTACGAAATTCATTTGAACCTGTGTCCTTACGACGAATGATAGTTAATTTGTGTTGAATCAATGGATGATCCAAAACTACAAACTTTCCCATATATGCCTCCTATAACAAATAATCTGATCATAAATATTTTAATCAAAAACGCAAAGGGTTTAAACCCCTTTGCGTTTATTTTTTATTTATTAAAATGATGTCCACCAGCAGCTTTGTTCAAACGATTCATGTAAGCCAAACTTTCTTCGCCTTCATCAAAACCTTGAACATAAATTGTGGCGATGTCGTCTTTATCGTCAAAATAACGTAATCCGCCAAATAAATTATGATCGGCATCAACTAAGTTCTTACCTAAATTAAACTTGTTTTCATCTGGCAAATCAATTTGATCCAAAACTGAACCCAGTGCGGCAACACCCGTTTTATCATTAAAGTCAATTTGACTAAAGTCAGCGGGATCATCTACTACGATCACTGGTTCACTTGGAGCATAGTGGCGATACTTCATACCTGGAGCCTTCGGCACATCTTTATCTGCAACCTTACCAGTATTAATTAAAACTTTTTCGCCTAAAACTTCACTAAGTTCTTCTGGCGTAATCTCACCTGGACGAAGAACAATTGGAGTTTTGACTGATAAATCAATAATAGTTGATTCAAGACCCACGCGAGTTGGACCACCATCAATAATACCTGCAATCTTACCTTTCAAATCATGGTAAACATGCTCAGCTGTTGTTGGACTTGGCTTAGTTGAGGTATTAGCAGATGGACCTACGATTGGATAACCCAATTTTGCAATCAAATCATGAGTTAACTGATCGTCAGGACAACGAAATGCAACTGTATCAAGACCACCTGTAACAGCATCTGGAAGCGTACCAGGCTTGACAAACAAAAGCAAAGTCAATGGACCTGGCCAAAAATGCTTGATTAATTTCTTAGCTCTTTCAGGCACTTCCTTGGCATAACGCTCCATCATTTTTTCATCAGAAACCGTAACGATCAATGGATTATCACTAGGGCGACCTTTTGCGGCATAAACGCCCTTGACAGACTTTTCTTTAGTTGCAATAGCGCCTAACCCATAAACTGTTTCAGTAGGAAATGCTACAAGCTCCCCTTCAGCTAATAATTTAACAGCTTCATCAAGTTGATCTTTTTTAAAAATTTTGGTTTCCATAATTTTTATTTTTGCCACCTTCCATGAACCATGCGTGGCTTGCCGGCCATGTCTTTTCTAAATTCAATATCAAAATCAGGCAATTCTTTAGCAAATAATTCTTTTAATTGATCTTCTTCACTGAAACCAAATTCCAAGAAAAATTCACCATGACTATTTAAATGATCACGAACCTGTTTAGCAAATTTTTTATAAAAATCTAAACCGTCACTACCTGCAAAAAGAGCCTCTTTAGGTTCATTCTGCAGGACATTATCATCCATCTCTTTTTTCTCAGTTGTCTTAATATATGGCGGGTTAGAAATAATCTTGTCGAACTTCTCTAATCCAATTAAGACATTCGCTTTGCGCGTTACTACATCCAAGTCATAAGTCAAGAAATTCTCTTCACTAGTTCTTAATGCAGAATCGGTAATATCACTAGCATAAAGGATCAAATCTTTAATTCCATTTTTCTCTGCCTCTTTAGCAAGAGCAACAGTGATGCATCCCGAACCAGTACCAAGATCAAGCACCTTATCGCCGCTCTTTAACGACTTAAGTGCCCATTCAACTAGTTCTTCGGTTTCAAAACGAGGAATCAAAACTCCTCGCTGCACCACAATCTTATATCCCAAAAACCAGGCGTAACCCAAAATATACTGCGGAGAAACACCCTTAGCTAGCTTTTTAATGTCTTTATTAGCTTGTTTTAACTGGGCATCGGACAAGACCATATCCTGTTTTAACTCAAATTCACTTGGAGTCAAATTAAGACGTTCAGCTAAAACATAGTCAATATCTTCGGGACGAGCATTTTCAGCAGTTTCGCCTGCCTTAATTCTAATTTCCTTTAAAGTTTTAGGCATTTTGATCAGCCAACTCCTCTAATTGCTTAGTTTGGTTATAAAGAATCAATGCATCAATAATTTCGTCAAGCTCACCGTTCATTACTCGATCAAGCTTGTTAATAGTTAAACCAATACGGTGATCAGTTACACGGTTTTGAGGATAGTTGTAGGTTCTAATTCTTTCTGAACGATCCCCTGTACCAACAGCGCTCTTACGCTTGGCATCATATTGAGCTTGATTTTGACTTTCGTAATAATCGTAAACACGAGATTTCAAAATTTGCATAGCTTTTTCACGGTTTTGTTGTTGACTACGTTGATCCTGCATAGCAACTACGATACCCGTTGGTAAGTGAGTCATACGTACGGCACTAGAAGTCTTGTTGATGTGCTGACCACCGGCACCACTTGAACGGTAAACATCGACACGAATATCTTTAGGATCAATATCAATATCAACTTGTTCATATTCTGGCATAACGGCAACAGTAGCAGTTGAGGTATGAACACGACCTTGGGATTCAGTTACTGGGATACGTTGAACACGGTGAGCACCATTTTCATATTTCAATTTTGAATAAACCTTGTCCCCAGTAATCATAATGGCAACACGCTTATAACCACCAACTTCTGTTGGTTCTGAATCAATCATCGAAACCTTCCAGTTTTGACGTTCAGCGTATTTTTCATACATTCTAAGCAAATCGCCAGCAAAAAGTGAAGCTTCATCACCACCAGCGGCACCACGAATTTCCATGATGATGTCTTTGTCATCATTAGGGTCCTTTGGCAGCATTAAAATTTTAATTTGATCTTCGAGTTCTGGAATTTCTTTTTCAATTTCAGCGTTTTCTTCTTTAGCCATTTCGATCAAATCAGCATCTGTTTCACTGGCAATAATTTCTTTATTGTCAGCAATTTCTTGCTTATCCTTTTTGTATTTCTTGTACTTTTGTACAACTTCACGCAAATCGGCTTCTTCTTTAGAAATTTCCATGTAACGCTTAGTATCATTAATAACTTCAGGGTCTGCCATCATTTCTTGAAGTTCTTCATAATGAGCTACTAAGCCCTCTAATTGAGCCATTACTTTATCCATAAATTAAAAGTCCTCTCTATCTCTGAATACCTGGGTGAAAATAATGATAGCGACAAACTGGATAGTAACTCTCATCGCCACCAATTTGTACCTGCTCACCTTCATATACAGGTTTGCCATTATTAACTCTTAAATTCATTATTGCTTTATGACCACAATAATGACAAATAGTTTTCATCTCTTCTATTTTATCAGCAAAAATCAATAAATTTTCACTGCCTTCAAATAAATGATTCTGAAAATCATTTTTTAAGCCAAACGCCATTACTGGGATATTAAATTCATCTACAATTTTGGCACATTCCAAAACATGATGTCTTTTCAAAAACTGTGCTTCATCAATTAAAACACAAGCCAATTTTCCTTTTCCATCAGCTAGATCATGGCTATTCATCTTTTCGATGTATGTAAATAAATTCATATCTTCAGTAATTGGAATTGCCTTTCGATGTAAGCCAATCCTAGAAGCAACCGTACCAACACCACTACGATTATCAAGTCCGCTCGTCATTAAAGCAATTTTTCGTCCTTGTGCCTCATAATTGTGAGCCACCTTTAAAATTTCTATTGTTTTACCACTACTCATTGCACCATAACGAAAAAATAATTGCGACATTCCGGGCCCTCCCTTTTACTTAAAAAGTATTCGCCTAACATAGTATAGAGGAAAAAATAAATTTGTGTAGCTAAATGAACAGTAAAACCTCGTTTTCATTCCTGCTCTATGCTAAACTAAAACATAGTTTTAAAGTGAGGGATTATAACATGAGTTTTAAATCAGGAATCGCCAAAGTTGCGGGAAAGTCTAGTTACTGGTTTTTACATAACGTTTTAAAAGGTGGTACTAGTTTTCCTGGCAAGTTTGCTATGGAAATTGATCCAAACGTTCTTAATTCTCTAGCCAAAGGCTACGAAACCGTAATCGTTACTGGTACTAATGGGAAAACCATGACTACTGCATTAATAGTTGAAGCCTTAAAGAAAAAATACGGTGATGTTTTAACTAACCCATCAGGTTCAAACATGCAGCAAGGAATTGTAACGGCTTTTTTGGCTCACAAACATAAACATGTTAAGCGAAAGATTGCGGTGCTAGAAGTTGATGAAGCTAACGTAAAAATGGTAACTAAGTTGCTTCATCCTAGCGTATTTGTTTTAACAAATATTTTCCGTGATCAGATGGATCGATACGGTGAGATTTATACGACCTACGACAAAATCGTTGATGGTATCAAATTAGCACCTGATGCGACCATTATTGCTAACGGCGATGCAAGCATCTTTTCATCAGTTGAGCTCCCTAATAAGAAAATTTTCTACGGTTTCAAATTACCTGATGATAAACCAGAAAACGATCTTAAGGCCCCTGTTAATACTGATGGTGTGCTCTGCCCTAAATGTGATCATATTTTGCATTACCATAGCAGAATTTACGCAAACTTAGGTGACTTCTTCTGCCCTAATTGTGGCTACGACCGTCCTGACTTGACTTTTACAGTCAATAACATTCTTGAACAAACGCCTAATAGTTTGAAATTCCAAATGGGCAACAAGGATTACTCTATTAACATCGGTGGTACTTACAACATTTATAATGCTTTGGCTGCTTACTCAGTAGCACGTCATTTTGGCTTAACTGAAGCTGAAGTCGCTCAAGCATTTGCAGAAAACAAGCGTATTTTTGGCCGTCAAGAATTAATTCATTACGGTAATAAAGATATTGATTTAGTCTTGGTCAAAAATCCTGTTGGACTTGATGAAGTGTTACACATGCTCAACACCGAAAAGGATGATTATTCTTTAGTTGCACTGCTTAATGCTAACCACGCAGATGGTATTGATACATCATGGATTTGGGATGCTGATTTTGAAGGATTAAATAAAGACAAGATTAAGAAAGTTCTGGTTGGTGGACAACGTTGGCATGACATGGGCTTCAGATTAGAAATTGCTGGCTTTGATCCAGGTACAATGAGCACCAATCCAGATTATGATAGTTTAATCGAAGAAATTAAAAAATTACCAACTAAGAAGGTTTATATTCTTTCTACTTATACTGCTATGCTTGCCCTTAGAAAGAAAATGGCCGAAAAGAAAATTATTAAAGCTGGTATGTAACGATAAAGATTCACGCAAAGTGAATCTTTTTATTTTAGAGAAAAATAAAAAGGTCTAAGCTGAAATAGCAATGTCATTAAGTTAAGACATTGACAATTAAGGGTGCTTTTTTAGAGATCGAATCATTTGGATTCGATCTCTTTTTTTGTATAAAATAAAGGCGAAAAGACCTGCCTTTTCGCCTATC
>NZ_NFKZ01000021.1:0-31066 GCF_002160635.1 Lactobacillus gallinarum | reverse complement strand
ATACTATAACGAAGAAAGGATAAAGAGCAGATTAAAAGGCTTAACTCCGAAAGAATATCGGAATCAAGCCTCTATTAATCCTGTATTTTAAACTGTCTAATTTTTAGGTCTCAGTTCATCTCGACTCTAGAGCTTTTTATTTTGTTAATATCTAATTTTTACTTACTCTTCCAAACCAAATTGCTTATTGCTTGGCTTAGTCTTAGCAAGAAGTCCCAAACTGATAGTGATCATGTCGACAACTTCCTGTAAGATAGCACCCCAAAAGGCAGGAATGACACCGGTGAAGGCGATCAATTCGATGATGATAACCACACCAATAGCAGTTAAAACATCGATGTTGGCAACCTTCATTGTATGTTTAGAAATAGCAACCGCATCATTAACCTTAGATAAATCGTTAACCATGATAACGGCATCGGCACTTTCACTGGCAGCTGTTGCGCCTTTAGCACCCATAGCGATACCGACATCAGCGGCAGTTAAACTTGGAGCATCGTTAACACCGTCACCAGTCATAACGACAGGACGCAAGTCTTTTGGTACTTCCTTGATAGCCTTAATCTTTTCAGCTGGTAAAAGATCGGCACGAATATCAATAATGCCAGCTTTTTTACCAACCTTTTCAGCAACTTGCTTGTGGTCACCAGTAAGCATCATGATGTCTTCTGCACCTTGGCGCTTCAACTTCGCAATTGTATCAGCCGTTTCTGGACGAATTTCATCCATCATAGTAATGTAACCGGCAAACTTGCCATCGACTGAAACGAAGACAGCAGTTGAAGTTACGTCAATCTTTTCATGATTAGGATCTACGAAGCTTAATTTACCCACCTTAACATGCTTGCCATTGACGTCACCTTCAACACCTTGAGCGGTAGTTTCCTTTAAGTTGGTAACTGGCTTGATTAACTTGCTGTCAGTAGCCTTAACCAAAGAACTGGCAATAACGTGGCTAGATTGTTGTTCAACACTAGCAGCTAAGCTTTGTAATTCTTCTTTTGAAAGAGCATTGCCTTCAGGGATGATTTGGTCAACCACCAATTGATTTTCAGTTAAAGTACCAGTCTTATCAAAGGCAAAAGTCTTAGCACGAGCTAACTTTTCAAGAGTTGGACCTGACTTAACAATAATGTGGTGAGCTGACATTGAACTCATACCACTGACTAAAGCAACAGGAGCTGCGATCAAAAGTGGACATGGAGAAGCAACAACCATAACTTCCGCAAATCTTGTAGCATCCCCAGACACTGCCCATGCAACACCACCAATAATCAATGAGATGATGGTAAATGGAACGGCGTAACGGTCGGCCATCTTAACGAACTTAGCTGGTTGAGCTTGTGATGACTTAACCAAAGCGACAATTGACTGATATTCTGAGTCCTTAGCAGCTTTAGTAACCTTCATCTGGACGGCAGCATCACCGTTAACGGAACCAGACATCAAGTCATCGCCTGGCTTTTTAGCAACAGGAACAGATTCACCGGTCAATGATGATTGGTCAAAGTTTGATTCACCTTTAACAATTTCACCATCAACTGGAACTTGTTGACCTGGTTTAATTAAAACAATGTCACCGATTTTCAAATCATCAACATTGACTTCGGTAATCTTGCCGTTGATTAACTTGTTGGCGATTCTAGGAGTATTGTTCAAAAGGGAACGCAATTCCTTGCTGGCTTGACCTGTAGCGTAGTCCTCCAGAGTTTCACCACCAGTAGACATTACCAAGATCATCCATTCAGCCCAATAATTGTTGATTAAAATAGTAGAAACAATCGCAATTACGGCTAAAATATCGACACCGTAACGGCCGGATTTCCAGTCATTGAATATTTCCATTAACAAAAGAACGGAAATCCAAATACCCAAAATGTCGATGATAATTGCTTGCGGATTCATTTGCAATTTAAGAATTGGCGTTACAAATAGAGTAGAAGCATGTAAACCAAATTCAAAAATTAAACTTATTACCCCGGCAATTAAAACGACAATAAATTTCCATTGACGTTTCATATGTATAGCCTCCAAAAAAGTAAATATATCACTCTACTCAAAACATTCTAACATTCTTTTACCATAAGAATACGTAAATAGAATTCTATTTTTCTTCATTAAAAAAGGCAGTCCATAATAGACTGCCCGTGGGTTATTTTATTTTGATTGATTTGTAGTGCTTATCATATGTATGGGTAACATAGTTAAAGGCTTTGATCCACTCTCGTCTAGTAAGTAATCCTTGGAAAACGCCGCGGTCATCGACGACCGGTAAAAAGGCGTTGTTAATCAATAAATGAAGCTGCGCCTCTAGCGTAGTTTCGACAAAATTTATTTTATCGAACTTGGTTTGCATGACATCTTTAACCTTTAATTGATCTAAAGGTGCGGTAGAAATTTCTTCATTCGTTAGCATCTTGTCTGTAATCATCGCTAAACTAAGCAGACCAACCACTTTTTTATCTTTATCTAAAACTGGAATTTTAGAATATTTAACTTTAGTAAGGATTAAAAAGGCATGATATAAAGGATTGTCATCTTGAACAAAGGCAATCCGGCTAGCTGGAATTAAAAACGAACCTGATTTTTCTTGAATTAAGTGTTTGATTGATGGTGAAAACATATTTGCGCCTCTTTTCTATCTTAAGTATACAGGAAAAAAGGAAAAGGCCCGCAAGATTTTGCGGACCTTATTAGTTTCATCTACTTTGGAGGAGTAAGAATGAATGAAATAAAAAAGTGGGAGTATGTAACAAGTTTCTACCGCCTTGTTACATTTTTTATAATACAGGCTAAATGTGAATTAAAAATGTTCAAATTCTTATGAAAAGGTAAAGATTTGCTTGTGAAGTATTTAAGAAATTGATTTTGGGCATAAGAAAAGCTCACGCAACGCACGTGAGCCGAAAGGGATAGATATGAAATTGACTAATTGGAGTAAGTCAATTCTTTTTATTTTCATTATTTACTTGGAGGAGTATGAATGAAAAACAAAAAAGTTGAGTTGTAGTAGTAAGTGGAAGTCTTACTTGCTACATTACATAGTATAACCTTAAATTGTGAAAAAAGTGTGACGAAATAAACTTTATTTTCGAAAAATCTATATTTTTAATGAAAATTCGTGGCAGATTAGTAAAAGTATAATGAATGTGGCTATAATGTTAGACATGTCAAAAAGGTAAAGAAAGGAACAGTTCGGTGAAAAAATTTGGAAAGTTTGTTTTGCAATTGATAATAACTGTTCTCATCTTAGTAGGTGTCGGAACAGGCGGCTATTTTGGCTATCAATGGTTGCAGAAACAAGAGATGCTGCGAGAGCGTCCTAAAGTAGTAAAAGCTAATGATGGAACAAATACGAGTGCAGCTTGGCATAATTTCAAAAACTATCAAAAAGCTTTACGTGAAAACTATCCTTTTATTAATAAAGTATCTACTTATGTTCCGCCGAGGACATGGGACGGAAAAGATTTTATTATTCCAGGACTAATTTCAACTAAGGCCTACAATTTTAAAACTAAAAAATACGATGTAGCAACTGCAATGACGCCTCAAGGAATCGCGGTAGCGAGCAAGTACATTTTAATTACTGCCTATGACGGGGATCATGTTCATGCTTCCGTTATCTATGTTTTAGATAAAAAGACGGGTAAATATATTAAGACAATTCAAGTTCCAGGTAGGCCGCATTTAGGCGGTATTGCATATGATCCCGTTGCTAAAAATATTTGGATTACAGGTTCATTAGGTAAGTCCTCAGCTTTAGCCGCATTTTCATTAAAAGAAATGAAAGAATATAAGCCAGGAAGCAGAATTCCAATTAAATATGATCACCAGATTGCAATTCCAGCAGTTGAAAAAGCATCTGCAGTTACCTATTATGACAGTCAATTATTTGTTGGATTCTTCAATATGTATGGACGCGGCAAAGTTGCGGCATATCGAATTGCTCGTAGCGGCAAAAACAAAGGTTCGATTACTAATAATGAAGTGAAATCTGTTACGGGTACGCTGCAGTGGTCAGATCCAACTGGCGAAACTAGCATGGATAAGCAGATTCAAGGGATTGCAATTTATCAAAATAAGATCTTCTTGAGTCAGTCATACGGTAGCGGTAGTTCTAAGCTGTACGTTTTCCCAACTTCTGCCTTAAATGCATTAGATGAAAAGAATGCGGAGTTAGAACTAGAAATGCCGCCATATTTGGAGCAGATTACAGCTTATAAAGGGCAACTACTTTGTCTATTTGAATCCGCGTCGCAGCAATATGCTAAGCCGAATGTTGTAGTAATGGATCGGATTTTATCCATCAATATTAATGCGTTGTTTGGCAATTAGGATGAAAGGAAACAAGCGATGAATCTCAATTACCGTCAAAAGGAAATCTTTTGGTTGCGTTTTGCGGGCTGGTTTTGCCTGCTGCCTGCAACAACGTATCTGTATTTGTATCAAAATCTACACTCATGGTTTTGTTTAGGCGAATTAATCATTATCGTATTGTTTGCAGCGTATATTTTGGCCACGGCAAAAAGCGATCGTTGGACTGATCCTAAAAATATGATGCGACTATTGATCTTTGCTTTAATTTTTGTTGCGGTAATTATAGCCATTCCGCTGTACTTCGCATACCGCAATTGCAAAAAAATGCAATAATAAAACGCTTTCCGTATATTTTATGCAGCCTTAATTTAAGAAAAAGTTTAAATTTGTTAAAATATATAGCGATGATGCGCTGATTGTTGCTATTTGTAGTAATATAAGACAAAGTAATAAAATGTTACAAAAATATTACTTGAGGGAGAAACAATGGATAAGAAATCGAAAATTGATTCTCGAGGCAAACGCGTCGGTATGTTTGTCTTGAAAACGATTGTTTATTTTGGGATCCTGATGGCCCTTATTTATTTGTATGAATATAGTGGACTTACTTCAGTTCATTTCATTTATAACGAATTTTAAGGTAGGTGCTGTTACATGATTCAAGATGTTATTAAGAGAATAGATGAGATAGCTGAACAAGAACCAGATCGTGTTGTTTACGACTATCTTGGTAAAACCAATACATATGGCGAACTTAAGCAGCGTTCCAATGCGTGGGCACACAAGATTGCTGCGATGGATATTCCAGATCATGCTCCAATCATGATCTGGGGTGGTCAAACTTTTGAAATGGTTGCTAGTTTCCTTGGCTGTGTTAAGTCAGGTCACGCATATATTCCAATTGCTAGCTACTCAAACGCTGAACGTTTGACCATGATCCAAGATGTTTCAAAATCACCAATGGTTTTGGAAATTGATCCATTGCCAGATGTTGATTTGTCTGATGTTCAAGTGCTTAAGGCTAGTGAAGTTGAAGATGGCGACTTTACTGTTAATGAAGACGATTTTGTCGAAGGCGACGATAATTACTACATTATCTTTACTTCAGGTACAACTGGTAAGCCTAAGGGTGTACAAATTAGTCATGACAATTTGCTTAGTTTCGTAAACTGGGAATTATCAGACTTCAATTTGCCAGAAAATCCAAGCTTCTTGGCACAAGCACCATATTCTTTCGACTTGTCAGTTATGAGTCTTTACCCAGCACTTGTTTCTGCTGGTAAGTTAGTGGTACTTCCACATGATGTTACTCAAAACTTTGGTCAATTATTCCAGACTTTGCCAAAGATGCAATTCAACGTATGGGTATCTACACCATCATTTGCACAAATGTGCTTCTTAGATAAGACTTTTGATAGTGAACATCACCCAGATTTGACTCACTTCTTATTCTGTGGGGAAGAATTACCACACAGTGAAGCAGACATGCTTAAGAAGAAATTCCCTACTAGTCATATTTTCAATACTTACGGCCCAACTGAAACTACAGTTGCTGTAACGCAAGTTGAAATTACTGACGACATTCTTAAGAAGTATGACCGTTTGCCAATTGGTAAAGTTAAGGAAGATACTAAGATTACAATTGATACTTCAAAGGGTGATAAACCTGGCGAAGGTGAAATTATCATTAATGGTCCTAGCGTTTCTAAGGGTTACATGAATAACCCAGAAAAAACGGAAGCTGCTTTCTTCCATAAAGATGGCGAAAAGTATGCTAGCTACCGCAGTGGGGATGCCGGATTCTTTGATGGCGATATGCTATTTTATCGCGGTAGAATTGACTTCCAAATTAAGTTCAATGGTTACAGAATCGAACTTGAAGAAATCAACTTCTACTTAACTAAGAATAAATACGTTCGTTATGGCGTTGCGGCACCTAAATACAATAAGGACCACACTGTTAAGCAAATCGTTGCAGAAATCGAATTAAAGGAGGGCGTAGCGCGTCAGCACTCAGAAGCTGCTTTAACTAAGGAAATTCGTGAAGATTTAGCTAAGAACGTTATGCCTTACATGATTCCACAACGTTTTGTTTACCAAGATAAATTGCCAATTTCTCAAAATGGTAAGGTAGATATCAAAGCGGTTATTAAGGAGGTTAATAAGTAGTGAATTTTAATTTCATTAACTTACAACCTTATTCAAATCCGCAATATTTCATTTATTTGATGATTGCTTTAATCCCAATCATTTTGGGGTTATACTTCGGTCATCGTTTCAAGACATATGAAGCAATTTTCTCAATTGTTTTCTTATTCTTGATTTTTGATGGTAGTCACTGGCAACAAGGGGTTAACTTATTAATCTGGCTGGTTTATGAGTTTATTTTGACCTTTGCTTATCAGTATTATCGTCATCACGGTAAAAATAAGACTTGGGTATTTAGCTTAGCAGTAATTCTGGCAATTATTCCATTAGCTGCAGTTAAATATTTAACTGCTTTTCCTGATAATTCCATCGGCTTTGTAATTGGGTTCTTAGGTATTTCATATGTAACCTTTAAGACCGTTCAAGTTATTATGGAAATGCGTGATGGTGCGATTAAGAAGGTGGATCCTGTAACTTATGCAAGATTCTTGCTCTTCTTCCCAACCATTTCATCAGGTCCTATTGATCGTTACCGTAGATTTAAGAAGGATTATGAAAAGGTTCCTACAAGGGATGCATATATTACTGATTTGCAATATGCAGTAAGCTATTTATTCCAAGGCTTTTTATATAAGTTTGTTATTGGTTGGTTCTTTGGTACTTATTGGTTACCAAAGATCACTGCCTCTGCATTAGCAGTCGGCAATGCAAATGGTGGTTTGAAGCTTTCATGGTGGGTACTTGCTTACATGTATTGTTACAGCATGTACTTGTTCTTTGACTTTGCAGGTTATTCATTATTTGCCGTATCAATTTCATACTTCATGGGTATTCATACCCCAATGAACTTCAATAAGCCATTTATTTCTAAGAACATTAAAGATTTCTGGAATCGTTGGCATATGACTTTGTCATTCTGGTTCCGTGACTACATCTATATGCGATTCTCTTTCTTTGCAATGAAGAAAAAATTGTTTAAGAATCGAATTAGATTGTCACAAGTTTCTTACTTCCTGTTGTTCTTAATCCAGGGTTTCTGGCACGGCTTAACGTGGTATTATATTGTTTATGGTATCTTCCACGCTTCAGCCATTTGTATCAACGATATGTGGCTTAGATTTAAGGGAAAGCATAAGAAGCAAATTCCATCTAACAAGTTTACTGAATGGTTCGCCATTTTCTTAACCTTTAACGTAGTTTGCTTCAGTTTCTTGATTTTCTCAGGATTTCTTAGTCAACTATGGTTCGGTTGGAAATAAGCTTATATAATATGGAATGATATTAATTAAGTATTTGTGTTGAATAGAGGTATTAATTATGGACACTAAACAAGGCGTATTAGACATTTTAAACGATTTAACTGGTGAAGATTTATCAGATCAAATGGATGAAAACATCTTTGACAATGGTTTGATGGACTCAATGGCAAGTGTACAAATGCTTTTGAGCTTACAAGAAAAGTTTGATATTGATGTTCCCGTTTCAGAATTCAACCGTGCTGAATGGGATACTCCAAATAAGATTGTTGCAAAGGTGGAAAGCTTAGAAAATGAGTAATAAACGCCGGCTGTGGCAAATTTTTGGCCCAGTTATTTGCGCTTTTATCCTTTTATTAGTTGTATTCCTTATTCCCTGGGAAAGAACTTTTTCTAAGCAAACAATCTATGAAGCTGCTGCTTCACAAAATACTACTGTCTTTAAGGGCAGTACAATGAAGCAAGAAGCTTTTGATGACGGCTATGTACCTTTCTATGGTTCAAGTGAATTATCAAGATTTGATCCATTGCACCCTAGTGTAATTGCGGAAAAGTATCATAGAAATTACCGTCCATTCTTGCTTGGTGGTCCAGGTAGTCAATCTTTGGCTCAGTTTTTGGGGATGCAAGGCACAGCTAAGCAACTTAAGAATAAAAAGGCTGTTGTGATTATTTCACCACAATGGTTTACCAAAAAGGGTCAAGATCCTAATGCCTTTGCTTTGTATTATTCACCACTTCAAGCATGTAATTTCTTGTTAAGTGCTAAGAATAATAAGACTGATCGTTACGCTGCTAAGCGTTTGCTTGAAATGCCAGACGTTAAGGGCGAAATTAAGAATAGTCTTCAGCAAATTGCGGAAGGTAAGAAACTAACCACTTTCCAAAAGTTTTACTTAAACAATCGTCGTAGAATGCTCAGTAATGAAGATAACTTCTTCAGCGCATTCCAGTTGCGCGATCGTGTAAATAAGATTCAAAAGAAAGCTAAAGTTTTACCAAGTGCATACTCTGTTAAGGCTTTGAATAAGGTCGCTGCAGAACAAGCTGCAATGCATACTAATTCAAATAACTTAGGAATTGACAATACTTTCTATAGAACTCGTTTGCCTAAGAAGATATTGAAGCGTTTGAAGGGTAGTCAACGTAATTTCGACTATGTTCACTCAGTTGAATATGGTGACTTCCAATTAATGCTGGAACAATTTGCTAAGCAACATACTAATGTATTGTTCATTATTCCTCCAATTAACGGAAAATGGATGAAGTACACTGGTTTATCAGAAAAGATGTACCAGGAATCTGTTGCTAAGATTGAACACCAACTTGTTAACCAAGGTTTTGAAAATGTAGTAGATCTTTCAAAACGTGGTAATGAAAAGTACTTCATGGAAGATACTATTCACTTAGGTTGGAAAGGATGGGTTGCAGTTGATCAAGCTGTTAAGCCATTCATGGAATTACCAAATAGACGTTACAACTACTACATGTCTAACTACTACTACTCTAAGAAGTGGCAGAATAAAGACGATGTTAAGAGCGTCGATTTGACTAATAAGAACAGTTTAAAAGCAAAGTAGTGCGCCAGGCTATTGATCGTTTAGGCATTAAAGGATCTGTCTTGGTAACAAGCAACAGAAAACCTTTACTTGAGTACGCTACAAATAATAGTACTGACACTAGTTATTTGATTAATTCAGTGCAAAAATCAATGACTGCTGCGATGGTCATGCGTGAGGTACAAAAGGGAAAGCTGAGTTTAGATGATCCACTTTCTAAGTTTTACCCTAACGTAGATGGTGCAGATAATGTCAAGATTAGCAACTTGTTAACCATGACTTCTGGATTAGATCTAGAAACTGATCAACAATTGGGGACACCGGAATTTATTTCAGATGAAGCCAATATTGCTCACGATGCAAAATACACTGTGTTTGACGGTAGAAAGTTAGGCAAGTGGCATTATACAGCTGTAAACTACATTTACCTTTGTGGTATCTTGTCTAAGCTTGAACATAAGTCTTATGAAAAACTATTCCGTGAGACTTACATCAAGCCGCTTAAGTTAAAGCAAACCGAATTTTTATGGTCAAGCATGACTAAGTTGAAATCTGCAGGCTGGGTTCCAGGCTACGAAAGAAGTTCTGGTCAATTCATGAGAGTTGATCATGATCAGGCTGTGAAGGATGCACATAATGAATTAGGTGCAGGCTCTATTGTGATGTCTAATGCTGATTTAGCAAAAACGATTGAGTATATCCTACATGGTAAATTACTGACTAAAGAAAGCAGAAAAGTGCTTTTCAAGGGTAAGGCACCGTCATACTACAATGGTGGTTTTTATAACTTGAAGAAGTACAAGGCAGCTAATGGTGCTGGTGAAGGTTATTACACCTTCTTGCGTACTACCAAAGGTGCTAAGGACATGATTATTATTCAGGATAATCACACTGCTCATGGCGAATTTGGTAAGATTAAAAAGAAAGTAAACCGCATTATGTCGATAATGCTGCACTTTAATTAAAGAGAAAGGACGAGGCGTTGAGCCTCGTCTTTTTTGCGTATGTAAGTGAATTTGTTTAATATATAGCTAATACTATTTTAAATTATAAAAATATAGAATAAAAAAACAGCTTATGGGCTATAATTTAAGTGAATCATGAAAGCGATTTAATTGGAAAAGCGCGAATATTATGGCAACTTTAGTTACATATGGTGTATTTGTTTTTATTGCAATAATGGGTATTGTTCAAATTTTAATTAGTAATTCTGTTATGAAGCAAACTGCTGGCAATAAAGGATATAATGCTGCCAACGTTGGACGCAATAGTAGAAGAATCGGTTATGCTTTAATTATCATAGGCATTGGGCTAATCATCTTATGGTCTGCTGGCAATGCCAATAATGGTGCTATCTATAAGTGGACTGCAATTGTTGCAGGAATTTTTGTAACAATTATCGGAATTTATAACGCTTGGCAAATTCACAAATCTATTAATGCTGAGCATCCCCTCAAAGAAGGTAAAAACGCAGGTCATCTTGCAATAGCAGTATTACAAATTATCTTTGGTATTATCGCAATTATTTGTGGATTATAACTATCAAAATAACAATCTGTATCAATCCGTGTCATTTTGCTTGTTTTTTATATTTTTGAATGCTAGAATTTTCATGTACCGCCGCTAGTAGTAGTCATTTTCTCCGGTAGCGAAAATGTTATCTTCTATATGTGGTCAGAGACGGCGGTCAACACTGTGTGAGCCTAGTTCCGTGTTGGTGGAATTAGGCTTTTTTTGATGCCATTTTTTATCGACTATAATCTACGTTTAGGCGACACTAATTATGTAACTGATATAGAAAGAGTGGGAAAATGGCTGTTACAAGAAAAGAATTAAAAGACAATGCCAAGCAATCCTTACGTGGAAATTGGGGCTGGGCAATAATTGTCTTCTTGATTACCGCAATTATCGTTGGCATTTTTACTGGCGCTGGTCACTGGTTAGATGAAACTTACATAAATTATGACGGAACCAATATTTTTTACCAATTTGCTAGTCCAATTGGATCAATTATCCTTTGGATCGGTAGTTTCATTGGTTTGAGTAGAAACATTGCATTTCTAGAATTAAGAGACGATCAAAAAGAAGAAAAACCATATATGGCTGCATTTTCAGTCTTTACTGAGAATCGCTTTGGTCCAGAATTGATTAATTTCGTGCTGGTTTCTATTTTTACATTCTTATGGACTTGGCTTTTGATTATCCCAGGTATTATCAAAGCTTATTCTTATTCCATGACACCGTATATCGTGAAGGACATGGTAGCCAGCGATAAGCAAGTCGGTGCAACTGACGGAATTAATGCCAGCAAGGAGCTCATGAAGGGCCACAAGATGAATTTGTTTATCTTTGACTTAAGTTTCCTAGGCTGGAACATTTTGGCCGCTATAACCTGCGGACTTGGCTATTTATGGGTTACTCCATATTACCAGACTGCTAAAGCAAACTTTTACCGTCACATTGCAGGCGATAAGTTCTTAAAGTAAAAAAGCAAAATAAAATGCATCAGGTAAGTTTTTACCTGGTGCATTTTTTGATAGCTAATTATTTTTTAGTAAAGGTTAGCAGCCTTGATGTATTTGTTTTTGCCAATCTTGTAGTACTTTTTACCATGAATGGTCTTCTTACCGTGAACAGTAACAGAATGGTTCTTCTTCAAGACCTTGTGCTTCTTACGCTTGCCGTTCTTATCGTAAACATAAGCGTTGTGCTTCAATACACGAGCCTTACCGGTATTCTTCTTAGGAGCTTGAGAAACTGCATTACCTGATGATGAAAGTGGCAAAACGTTGATGTTACCGTCTACGTTAAGGCCACGCCAGTTATCAGTAAATTGCCAAATTGAAACACCGTTCATTGATGGGAAGTAGTTAAAGTTAGGATTGTCGATACGACCTGAAATAGCGTATGAAGCAACCCATAAACTGTTAGGAAATGCATTAACTACTTTGTTAGTGTTAATGTTGTTTCTCAATACAGATGAACTAGCGTAAAGAAGTGGCTTGTAACCAGCATCCTTAACTTTCTTCATGAAAGCAATAATTGCGTTAGCAGTAGGGTTCTTACCCATGTTGATGTTGTTACCATCGCCTGATTCATAATCACAAGCAAGGTATGAACCTGGGTTAAGACCTACAGCCTTGGCTGATGCAATAGCATAATTTGCTTCACGCTTAGCAGCTGAAGTGCTTGCACTGAAAGTAGCGAAGTGGTAGCCCATTGGCATCATGTTTTGACGACGTGCGCTAGCAACTTGACCACTAGCCTTAGGGTTTCTGTAGCCTGTACCTTCACTAACCTTAACTACAGCAAACTTAGCGCCAGATTTAGCGTGAGCAGACAAGTCAGCACTTTGGTAACTAGCAACGTCAATCCCAAGTGAACGTGCAGCTACGGAAGTAGTTGAAGCTTGCACAGTTTGTGGAGCTTGAGCCTTTACTGCAGCGATACCTGTAGTTGAAAAAATAGCAACGCATGCTAATTTAGTAATAAATCTCTTCTTAAAAAACAACGTAAATCCCCCATGATTTTTTTATTAATAGAATTATAAATAATCAGTAACTTTCACATAGAAACATTTCAATCATAATGATTATTCTGAGGCGGGTCAAGCCTCCTAACGATAAATTAAACTGTAGGTAATAATATGGTAACTAATGTAACCAATTTGTATTATTTCTCGACTAAATTTCTCTAAAAAGAAGCCCCTTTGTTCCCAAAAATGAAAAAATCCACGTATAATTAATGAGGCACAATGAGATAACGTAGATTTGAGGTTTTACTGTTGAATAAAAAGATCCTATCGGGTTCGTTTTGGCTATCGTTTGGTAGTATCGTATCGAGAATTCTAGGAGTTGTATATTTAATTCCTTGGTTGATTATGTTGGGGAGCTATCACAACCAATTGAATGCGCAAGCTCTGTTTAATTCTTCGTACACGCCTTATGCATTATTTTTATCTGTCGGAACCGCGGGACTTCCTTCAGTTATTGCCCGGGAAGTATCACAATTAAATTCGCAAAATAGATATAAAGATAGTTTGTATATTACCAAGCTGGGACTCATTATCATGTTAGTAATGGGGCTAGCCTGCGGAATTTTGCTATATGTAACTGCACCAATCATTGCTAAAAACAGTCCGGTTGATTCTGTAGCTAGTGCAACGATTTCAATTCGTGTTTTAGTTCCAGCCGTAATTATTTTGCCATCAATGAGTATGGTAAGAGGATGGTTTCAAGGAAATAATGATATGAAGCCATACGGAATTTCCCAATTATGGGAACAATTTGCGCGAATTCTCTTTATTTTGTTGGCAACTCTTTTAGTTATTGAGGTTTTTCATCATAATTACGTAATCGCAGTTTATTTTAGCGTTTTCGGTGCTTGTGTTGGCGCTATTGCTAGTTATTTGTACCTCTTTGCGTATTTACGCAAGCGGTGGGGTCATTATAAGCAGCTTCTTGAAAATAGCGAAGAGCGTGCTTTAAACAACGTAACACGAAGCTTGCTTAATCTGTGGTATGCTTCTATACCTTTTGTTTTATTAGGTTCTTTTATTACCGTTACTCAATTAGTAGATCAATTATTGTTCAAGCAGGTATTGATTAATTTTAATCATCTCAGCAGCACTTACGTTAGCTATATTTATACGATTTTTTCAGCTAATCCTAGCAAGATTACTACGGTAATTATTTCTTTAGCGACGGCTGTATCTGAAACAAGTTTGCCATTATTAGCTGGACTTAAGTTTAAGAGTAAGGATCGACAAGAAAGCATTAAAAAATTATTGTTAGAAAACTACCGTTTACTTTTATTTGTATTATTACCAGTAGTAGCATTAGGTGCATTTGCGGCATCACCAATTTATACGGTGCTTTTTTCTCATGATAGTCTCGGCGCATATTATCTAGTTGAAAATATTGTCCAGAGTTTGTTAGCTGGACTAGTAATGAATTCGTTGACTCTACTGCTTGCTTTGAATATGAATAAACTAGCCGTGATTTACATGGTTTGGGGCGTTGTGTTTAAAGTGATCTTGCAAGTCCCAATGACTATGTTTATGAATGCGGACGGTGCAATTTTATCTACGGACATTTCATTTTTGATTGTAATTTGGCTTAGCTATCATAAACTTAACAAGACCTATGGCATTCGTCTTACTAGCTTATTGCCAATTGTGGTTACTAATGAGATTTATATAGTTATCTTGTTTATTTATCAATTGCTGATAGGAAATCACTTTAATCATTTAGGACGAGTGGGGAGTTTTATTTACTTAGCAATTTTTGGTTTAATCTTTTTAGGATTATACGTATTAATTTCGAACTTAATGGGTATTTCCCAAGAAATTTTTGGTAAAAAAATCGGCTATCGTTATTACCGTTATAAACATTATCATTAAAAAAGGCAGCAGGTTTTCCCGCCGCCTTTTTTAGTAGTTTTAATAGTTACGATTGATGTCGCCCATGCTGGAACGCATTGCTTCATCAACGTATCTTGACGTTTCAACATCAGCTTCTTTCAAAGCCTCTTGAACGTCTTTATAGCTCATTTGGTTAACGAGATAGAATCTCAATGCTGTATTAACTAAGTCATTAAAGTCAGTATCGTTAATTTCGTTATATTTGTCGATTAATTTAGCAATATCGCTATTTAATTCAAAGTGTTTTCTTGGCATAATTGTTCCCACCCTTTTCTATAAAGGCATTATAGCATAATGCTTGCTAATAAATTGATGATAAAGCATCTAGCATATTGATCTTTTTAATCTTGTGGTGAACTACAACTGCTAAGGCAGCAGTAATGATTGCTGGAATCAATGCGGAGAATACAAAGTTAAATGGATACATATTTGGATCAAACATTGCGGCATCTGGCGGCAAGCTGGTGATAATGAAGTGGTGCAGCCACCAACCGAAACCAAAGCCAACAATAATTCCTAATGCAGAGAGAATAATAGTCTCCCGATAGATATACATGGTAGCTTCATTGTCATAAAATCCCAACACCTTGATAGTAGCCAGCTCCCGAATTCTTTCTGCAACGTTGATGTTGGTCAAATTGTAGATAACGACAATGGCGAGAATCCCTGAAATCAAAATCAAGATAAAGATAACTTCGTTCAGACTACCGGTGTAGCTGCCTAATATTTTTCTATTCGAAGAATTGGAAATCACTGTTTCAATTGCGGCCGTTTTGACTAACTTCCTGCTAATACGATTAACTTCTTGCGGTTCATGACTTCTCATAGTAACGAGATAGGCATTCGCAGCGTATTTTTGACCAGTAGCGCGGGCGTATTCTTTTTGATTCATAAAGACGTAATGCCCCAAATACATTTCACAAATTCCTTTAACTTTAAAGCGGTAAGTTTTTCCAGCGCTGTTTTTTAGAGAAATACTTGAGCCTTTCCTGGCGTTTAACAAGGTAGCTAATTTTTCAGAAATAATTACGCCATCGTCAGGCAAAGTGAGTTTCTTTTTACTTTGCCTTTCTCTTAAATTGATTTATTTCCTAAAATTAGCGGCTGATTCTGGTGTAATCATCATGATGTTTTCAGTTGAACCGCTTTGATTAAGATGCTTGGTTAATTGCTGATACTGCACGGCATTTGTTTGTGTAATATCTTTTTCTTTAAAAATGCTATCTAATTCGTGCTGCTCTTTTTTAGTAACATGTTTGCTCTTTAAAGCAATGATGTCATTTTTTTGGACAGCGGAATATTGAATATTGCCAATTCCCTGAAGAGAATCACGAATGCCGAATCCCATGCCTAGCAAGCCTGTACAACCTGCTACGCCAAAAATGGTCATTAACATTCTACTCTTGTAGCGGAAGATGTTTCGTGCAGTAACTTTGGCAGAAAAACTCATGTGTTTCCATAACCAGGGGATGTGTTCCAGTAAAATACGAGAACCATTTTTAGGTGGTTTAGGTAAAAGCAATGCTGCTGGCTTTTCTTTTAGAGTTTGATAAAGCGTCAACATAGAAACAGCAGTAGTAGCAAGTAGTGCGATAATTAACGAAATAAGCAATGGCCACCAAGCAAAGTTAAGCTGGTAATCACTTCCCAATGTGGAACTAGCTAGGTAAGCCTTGATAATCATGTTAGGCAAGAAAGTATAACCTAAGCTAGCACCTAAGATCACGCCTAAAATTGCCGCAGAAGTGCTGTAAAGCAAGAACTTGAGCACAATGCTAGCGTTGCTATAACCGAGTGCCTTAAATGTTCCAATATTAGTACGTTCTTCTTCTACGAAGCGCATCATGGTAGTCAAACTGACCAATGCAGCAACGGCAAACAAAAAGACAGGGAAGACGTTGGCTAAAACTTCGACTCGCTCAGAATCAGCACGATAGGATGAATACCCTTGGCTTTCCTCACGACTGTTAATGGTATAGCTAGGATAATCGATTTGGATTTTATTTTTAGGTACCTCAATTTGCTCAGGCGTAATAGGGATGCCTTTTTTGATTAATTGCTCAGCGGCCTTCTTTTGATATTGTTTTTGATATAGCTGAACGTATTTATCGTATTTGTCTTGTCCATTCTTGTTTAAAGCCTTCTGCAATTTGTTATGATCATGGTAAACGCGATTGCGATAAGTGACACTAAATGGGCTCAGATTAGCGATGTTTTTAAAAGTTACACGTGAAACTTGATACACAGGTGAAGCGAACGCATTATGCGTTGTTACAGCGAATCCACTTAGTCGACCATTGCCGATATTGGTCTGACCGAATTGTGTTTTATCCAAAAATTCGCTTGATTTAACAAAGCCGACAATTTTATATGTTTTATTCTTTAGGATTCCCGGTTTGACGAAACTGATTTTTTCTCCGATGTGATACTTATTTTTTAGCAAATAAGAAAGAGCAATTTCTTTATTGTTTTCTGGGAAATGGCCCTTAATTAATTCATAGCTTGAGAGATTATTTGACTGAGAGAATACCCGCAAGACATCTTGCTTATTTTTGACTTTTACATCTTGCAGATAGCCAAAGGTAGCCTGCTTAACTTCAGGGAGATTTTGAATGGTTGCTCGATCAGTTGAATTAATTCCGTAGTTGGAACTAACGGTGACATCGGCTAAATTGTGCTTAGTAAAAAAGTCCGCACCTGTTGCACGCATATCGGGGCCGGCCATTTTTAGTCCTACGAAGGCAAAAGTACCTAAACCAATTAGTAAGATAATTGCGATATAACGACCAAGCGAATGCGTTATGGCTTGGAAAGCGTCCTTCCATAAAATTGATTTGTGCATTATCAACACCTACCATTCAATGCTGCTGATATCCGCAGGCTGATCATTAGTTTCAATCTTTTGAATGCTGCCGTCATGAATACGAATTACTTTATCCGCAATTGGTGCGATAGCGGCGTTATGGGTAACGATGAGCACAGTGGAGCCATTTTTTCGGCTCATGTCTTGTAGAATTTTTAAAATCCGTTTACCGGTTTTGTAATCGAGTGCTCCTGTTGGCTCATCACACAATAATAGCTCTGGTTTTTTCGCAATAGCACGAGCAATAGCGACACGTTGTTGTTCACCACCAGATAATTGAGCGGGAAAATTTTGCTCTCTATCAGATAAGTCTACTTCTCTTAAAGCCTCATCTGGATTCATTGCATCAGGCACGATTTGCGCAGCCAGTTCTACGTTTTCTTTTGCAGTTAGATTGGGGATTAAATTATAGAATTGAAAGACAAATCCCACATAATTTCTGCGGTAAGTTGTTAATTGTTTGGCGTTATAAGATGCAATGTTTTTGCCTGCGACGATCACATCACCGCTTGTATTAGGTTCCATTCCGCCTAGAATATTGAGCAGTGTGGATTTGCCGGCTCCTGAAGAGCCTAAGATAACTACTAATTCTCCCTTATTAATAGAAAAAGTAATATCTTTATTGGCGTAAATAGTTGTATCCCCAGATTGATAAATTTTAGTATTATTTTTTAATTCTATATAGGCCATAATTATCAACTTCCTAGCATCATTGTATAATGTGATTAATATAAACTCATTCAATCATATTTATTGAAGATAGGTAAAGGGAAAAGCTATGGGAGAGAGAATAACCAACTTTATTCTTATCATAAGAAGATTACCAATATTTAGAATTTTTCAGCGAACTTTGGGGATGCTGATGCCAATTGCAATTATTGGTTCTTATTTTAAGTTGCTACGTGATGCTGTTTTTTCACCAGACAGTTTTATTTATAATATCCTGAATTTTGATTTAACTATGTCCGACAAAATATGGTATGCCGGTTCCTTTATTTGTAACGGCTTTGTGCGGGTAACTTTTGGATTATTTGGTTTATATGCGGCATATTTTGCGGCACGTTATACAGCACGTTTATATCATAAAGATTCTACGTTAGCCGGTATGACTGCAGTAATGATAATTATGTTTTGTGCGTATGCAAGTAATGTGGGAAATAAGCTTAGTAATAAGTCAATATTTTCATCTAGTGTATTGCAAATTAATGCTTTGTTACTTGCGTTACTAGTGGGATATGCAGTTGGTGAAATTTTCCATTGGTTAGGTAAAAATCACCAGCCTGTAGAATTTGAACATGTTCATCGAGTTAGAACTCGGGCCTGGAATGCGCTTTTGCCTGCATCTGTATCTATTATTGCGGGGATGATTTTGGGGATTATTATTTATGAATTGCAAATCAAGATATTGAGCTCCAGTACTTTTAAAGAATTGGTTATTCAAATCCAAAATTCTAACAATATATTTGAAATTATTGCATTGGCGTTTGTCGTTATGCTGCTTAGTTGGATTGGGATTGGCTATCCTTTAGCTTCTTTATCTACGGCTGCAGCACTTACAAGCGGGACAGCTACTGTTAACCTCAATTATGCATTAAAACATGGCGGTTCATGGAATGTTCCTTATAAGTTTTTAGGTAGTTCGCTTGTTTATCCTTACGGTGCAATGGGCGGTGCTAGCGTTGTTTTAGCATTAATAGTAATCATTTTATTGTCACATCAAAATAAAGAGACAGAGAATATTGCCAAGGCTAATTTATTGCCTGCAGCATTTAACTCTACGTGGGGGTTCATGATAGGGTTGCCAATTATTTTAAACCCCGTGCTCTTTTTACCTATGGTATTGATCCCTGTAATTAATATCATGATTGCTTCATTAGCAATTTTTCTTCATATTATTACACCATGTGTTTATCCAGTATTAAAAGGGACCCCAGGAATTCTTATTTCGTTTTTCGGTTCTAACGGCAACTGGAGTAATTTAGTCTTTTCTATTTGTTTATTTATTTTAGATATTTTGATGTTAATACCTATTTCGTTATTGGGACAAAGGATAGAAAGGAAACTTAAAGCTTATGAATATGAAAAAGGCCAACAAACTGCTTAAAAATCCTAATTTAAAATGGATTGCCCTTGTTTTATTAGTAGTTATGGTTTTCGCTATTCCTGGTTATAAATGGATGGAAAAAGATAACCAAGCTCGTGCACAAAGAATGAAATCTGCCTTGTCACCGGTAATCATGGTGCCTGGATCCAGTGCGAGTACTGAACGTTTTAATGAGTTGGTTAAATTATTAAATCAAAACACTCCAACTAAACATAGCGTGTTGAAAATCAACGTTTCAACTAATGGTAATCTGTCGTATTCGGGCTCAATTAATAAAAATGATAATGAACCATTTATTATTATTGGCTTTAAAAACAATAAGGACGGTTATAGCAATATCAAAAAACAAGCAGAATGGTTAGATGAAGCCTTTGAAGCTATTTCACAGGATTATAAATTTAATAATTTTAAGGCCTTTGGTCATTCTAATGGTGGTCTAATTTGGACATACTGGCTAGAACATTATTATTCAACTTATTCGGATGAAATTACCATGAAGCGTTTAATGACAGTAGGAACGCCGTATAATTTTAGCGAAAAGAATATCAACCATAAAACGCAAATGTTGGAAGATTTTATTAAGTGCAAAAATAGACTCCCTAAGAGCTTAGTGGTGTATTCTGTATCTGGAGGCAAAAATTATGAGTCAGATGGGATCGTCCCAGAAGCTAGTGTTGCAGCAGGAAAGTATATTTTTCAAAAGCAAGTAAAGAGTTATACTGCGATGACAATCACTGGGGATAAGGCTGATCACTCTGATTTGCCTCAAAATCAACAAGTAGTCCAGGTTATTCAACAATATTTATTAGAACCAATTAAGAATAAGAATAATCAAGTAATATCGCGACAAGGAAAAAAGTCAGATAACGATAAAAATGGACAAAATGAGCAGGATTAATATTCATCCTGTGGAAAACTTTTACACCCAATAATCCTTTAAGCGTATAATTTCATCCTTCTTAATAAAATCTTTATATATTGTGAAGCAATATAAGCGCTTATATATCAACGATTTTATTACTTTTTTAGATTAACATCACAAATTAAAAGAAAAATGTGGAAAACTTTTAAATCTATGCTTGCAATCTGTGGATAACCTGCTATACTTATAAATGTAATGAATTAGCACTTAAATGCTTTGAGTGCTAAAAATCAAGTTTATGATGGGAGTGTTTGCAGATATGGCATACTTTGACAATGATTTTGACAACTTATTTAACGAATTGAACAGCTCATTCTTTAATGACGACTTTGGCAGAAGAAGTGGCAACGGTAATTCAGGTTCAATTCCTATTAATTACTCAAGCAATATGAGTTCAGCTCCTCAAACCATTCAACAAACCCCACAACAACCAAATGAAAAACCAATTGGCGTAGATTTAGTTGAAGAAGCAAAGAAGAATAATTTTGACCCAGTTATTGGTCGTGACGAACAAATTGATAACGTTATTGAAATTTTATCAAGACGTAAGAAGAATAATCCTGTATTAATCGGACCTGCTGGTGTTGGTAAGACTTCTATTGTAGAAGGTTTAGCTGAAAGAATTGCTTCAGGCAATGTGCCAGCTAAGATGGCTAACATGCACATTATTTCAGTAAACATCAATGACATGGTTGCTGGTTCAAGTCTTCGTGGTAGCTTTGAAGAAAGATTAAAGAAGGTTATCGACAAGGCCAAGAGTGATCCTAACATTGTTTTATTCATCGATGAATTGCACAACATTGTTGGTGCTGGTTCAACTGATTCAGAAAACAACAATGGTGACGCTGCTAACATCTTGAAGCCAGCTCTTGCAAGCGGTGACTTGAAGTTAATCGGTGCTACTACTACAAGCGAATTCCAAAGAATTGAAAAGGACCCAGCTTTATCACGTAGATTCCAAGCTGTTCAAGTTCCTGAACCAACTACAGATGTAGCTATCAAGATTTTGGAAGGCTTAAAGAAGAAGTACGAAGATTACCACCACGTAAAATACAGTGATGACAGTCTTAAACTAGCTGTTGAATTATCAGAAAGATACATTCAAGGTCGTTACTTACCAGACAAGGCCATTGACTTGATGGATGAAGCTGGTGCTAAGAAGGCTTTGCTTGTACAACCAACTGATGAAAAGAGCTTGAAGAATCAAATCAATGCTCTTGAAGCTAAGAAGTCAGAAGCTGCTAAGGCTGAAGACTACGACAAGGCTAGCGAAATTAAGAACAAGATTGCTGACCTTGAAAAGCAACTTAAGAACGTAGACACTAAGAATATTCCAGAAGTAACTGAGAAAGACATCTACGAAATTATTGAGCAAAAGACTAAGATTCCTATGAGCGAACTCCACGCTGACGAAGCTCAAAAGAACTTAGACCTTGCTAAGAAGTTAAAGCAAAACGTTATTGACCAAGACAGAGCAATTGATGTAATTACTGACGCTATTGCTCGTAAGCAAATCTTTAAAGACAGCGATCGTCCTACTGGTTCATTCTTACTTACTGGTCCTACTGGTGTTGGTAAGACTGAACTTGCTAAGCAATTAGCTATCCAATTATTTGGTAACAAAGACCACTTAATCCGTTTGGACATGAGTGAATACCAAGACGAGATGGCTGTTAACAAGTTAATCGGTTCAGCTCCTGGTTACGTTGGCTACGGTGAAGGTGGTCAATTAACTGAAAAAGTTCGTCACCAACCATACTCATTGATTTTGTTTGACGAAATTGAAAAGGCTAACCCACAAGTCTTCAACGCACTTCTCCAAATTATGGATGACGGTCGTTTGACTGACGCACAAGGCAGAACCGTTTCATTCAAAGACACTATCTTGATTATGACTTCAAACGCAGGCTTCTCAGACAAGCTTCTTGAAGACGGCAAGGTTGACCAAGACAAGTTAATCTCAGCTCTTGAAAACTACTTCAGACCTGAATTCTTGAACCGTTTGGATGCAATCGTTCCATTCAACTCACTTACTGAACAAGACATGGGCAAGATCATCAACATTTACTTGAAGAAGATGTCCCACGTACTTGCTAAGAAGGGTGTAACTGTTGAAGTTTCAGACAAAGCTAAGGCATTCTTGGCAGAAAAGGGTTACGACAAGAAGTTCGGTGCTCGTCCACTTAGAAGAGTTGTTGAACAAAACCTTGAAACTCCAGCTGCTAAGTTGATCTTAAGAGAACCTGACACTAAGAAGGTTGAATTTACTGCTGACGACAAGCACTTGTACTTGAACGGCAAAGCAATCTTCGACATTTCTCCAAAGGTAGAAGAAAAGGTTAAGGAAGACGAAGCTAAGGCTGAAGACAAAAAGGAAGACTAAGATTAGTTAGTTAAATTAAAAGGATATTCCCGAGGGAATATCCTTTTTTTGTGCATGATGTATAATATAAAATGTTTAAAAAGCATTATTATGAATGAGGTTTATTAATGGCGGATAAAGCAAATAAAAAAGAAAATAATGAATCATGGGGGAAGTTCTTCCTTGATATTTTAATTATTTGGGCAGTCTTGATGGGAGTTTTTTTCTTACTCTTTCGCTTCGTATTGAGTAATGATACAGTTTCAGGTCCATCAATGCAGCCTACTTTTCAAAACGGTGATCGTTTAATCTCCGTTCGTCATGCACAAATTAAGCGTGGGGAAGTAGTAATCGTGAAGGCTCCGGATGAACCGGGGGCTTTGTACATTAAGCGTGTGATCGGTTTGCCTGGCGAAAAGATTGTCAGCAAGGATAATCAGATCTATATTAATGGCAAAAAGCTTGCTCAACCTTGGTTAACTAAGGGAAAAGATATGATTGATAATGGTACTGATACTTTTTACTCAGCTACCCAAAACTTCACTATGAAATCTCTTGCTAGATCACGGCAATATCAACAGTTCTACACTAAGTCCCAATTGAATTATATTAATAAAACAAATCGAATCCCTAAGGGTACTTACTTTGTAATGGGTGACCACCGCAGCGTGTCAAAAGATAGTCGTTACATTGGTACGATTAAACGCAAAAATATTGTGGGCGTAGTGAAGTTGAGATATTGGCCATTGAATCAATTTAAAGTTTATTAACAATGAGGATATTTCCGAGGAAATATCCTTTTTTGTTTAATTTCTATCTTTTTGTATAATGAAAAGTAATACGATTCGAGTAAGGGATAGGAATATGAGTAGAAGAACATTCGATTTAATTGTTAAAGTCGTTTTAACGCTGTTAGCATTAGCTGGGGGAATCATGGCTTTTGTTTTACAAATGCCAGGACGTTCTGTGGTATTGTCCTCAATTTATGGCGTTTTATATTTCGTTGCGGCGATCAGTTTTTGGTTTGAAGATAGGAAATCATGGATTCAAATTGTGATGATTGCCTCTTTGGTGATTACGCTGGTATTGACTATCGCCCAATCTATTGCTGGGATACCATTAGGAGTATTTCAAGGAAGTGGAATTCTTTTTTCGTGGATGATGGTTCTATTAGTGTCACCAGGCGTATTAGGGTTAATTTACTTTAATTTGAATACCCATCATGATAACTGGGATTTATTATTTGTTTTCATGAAAATCATCCTTAGCTTTGAAGTAGGGATTGTAGCATTCATGCTTATTATCATGCTGGAAGTTTCCGGTGCCATGATTTGGTCATTGCCGCAGTGGGGTCAATATCTATTTGTTTACGGCATCATGTTGTTGGCTATTTTAGATATCATCTATGCCATTATTAATTGGTTGAATTTTTATCGTGGTAAAGTGACTTGGATTACTACCACTTTATTTGTAATTGAAATAATTGCATGTTTACCTTTGTTCGGGATGCCTACAGTATCTGTAATAATTTTTGTGATCATTATGTTGGCGATTGTAATCTTTACTGCTTATCTTAATAATCGCATTAAAAGCAAAAAACAATTGCACAAAAAATAAGTAGGCTTTATAATTCAAAACAAAGATAATTTTAATGGAGCGTCTGTTTCATTGTATAGAAATAGACGCTCTATTTCTTTATTCATAAGGAAGGTAGGGATAACTGTGAATGAAAAACCGAAATTAAAGCGGGGATTGAAAAGTCGTCACGTAACAATGATTGCAATAGGTGGTGCAATCGGTACAGGTCTTTTCTTGGGTTCCGGTTCAGCCATTCGTAGCGCCGGCCCTTCAATTATTTTGTCCTATTTAATTGTAGGTATTATTACGTTTTTTATGATGAGAGCTTTAGGAGAATTGATTTTAGCTGACCCTGAAAGCCACTCATTTTTGGAATCAATTAAAAAATATTTAGGTAAGCGAGCTGAATTTGTTGCAGGATGGGTTTATTGGGCTTGTTGGCTTACCTTAGCAATGGCGGACTTAACAGCTACGGGAATTTATTTGCGTTATTGGTTCCCATGGTTACCACAATGGGTTGGACCATTGGTAATCGTTGTCTTATTAATGTTAATTAACATGGTAAATGTAGGGTTATTTGGAGAACTTGAAAGTTGGTTCTCTATGATTAAGGTAATTGCTATTATTGCTTTAATTGTCACAGGTGTCATAATGATAGTGTTGCAGACACATGTTAAAGGTGGAACAGTATCATTAGTCAACTTGGTAAATCATGGGGGCTTTTTCCCTACTGGACCATGGGGCTTTTTACTTTCATTTCAGATGGTAGTGTTTGCCTTCGTTGGGGTAGAAATTGTTGGACAAACTGTTAGTGAAACGGCAAATCCGCAAGAAGATATTCCCAAGGCAATCAATACTTTGCCAGTTAGAATTGGACTTTTCTATGTGGGCTCAATGATCGCCATCATGTCAGTTTACCCATGGAATGAAATTACAACAGCGTCTAGTCCATTCGTTCAAGTATTTAGCGGTATCGGTGTAACGGCTGCAGCTGGTGTACTTAACTTTGTTGTTTTAACAGCCGCAATGTCTGCGACTAATAGTGCGATCTTTTCTACTAGCCGTTCAATGTATTCATTAGCACGCAACGGCCACGCACCAGAAAGATTAGGCAAACTTAATAAAAAAGCTATTCCGATGAATGCTTTAACTACATCATCACTTATTTTGTTTGTTGTAGTAATCTTGAATTACATCATACCAGCTCAAATTTTTGATGTGGTTTCAACAGTGTCAACAATCTGTTTTGTAATCGTTTGGATTATGATTATGTTTGCACACATTGTTTATCGTAAAAAGAATAAAGACAACTTGGGCAAATTTAGAATGCCAGGTTATCCTTTAACTAGCTGGTTAACAATTGTATTTTACTTTGCCATTTTAGTTTTGTTGTTCTTTATTCCTACGACACAATTAGCTTTGATCATTTCAATTTTGTTTGTATTGATCTTAGCAATTAGCTATAGCTTTATCTCAAAGAATAAATAATAAATATTTCCTAGGTAATATTTGCAGATGCTAAAAAGGGGAGTTGAATATGGCGAAAAAAGCACCTGAATTAAAGCGGTCAATGACGGCTGGTCAAATGGAAATGATTTCGCTTGGGGGAGCAATTGGGGTTGGACTTTTTATGGGTTCCGCTTCAACTATTAAATGGACAGGGCCCTCAGTTTTATTAGCCTATATGTTTGTAGGACTAATTTTATATATTGTTATGCGAGCATTGGGCGAAATGCTCTACGTGGATCCGGGTACTGGATCCTTTGCGGATTACGCTGCCGAACATGTTCATCCGATCGCGGGATATTTAGCTGAATGGGCTAATGTCTTCCAGTATGTGGTTGTAGGTATTTCTGAAGTGGTTGCCACGACTGAATACTTGCGCTTTTGGTGGAAAGGTACTTCTGATTGGGTAGCTGGTTTAATCATCATTGCCTTTTTATTGTTAGCCAATCTGGTTAGTGCCAAGGCTTATGCCACCCTAGAATTTTGGTTCGCAATGATTAAGGTTGTAACCATTATTTTAATGATTATTCTTGGCTTCATGGTCATTTTATTTGGCTTTGGTAATGGCGGTCACCCGGTAGGATTTTCTAATTTATGGAGTCATGGCGGCTTCTTCACTGGCGGAATAAAAGGATTCTTGTTCTCAATGGCAATCATTGTGGGGTCATATCAAGGAATCGAATTGATTGGTATTTCAGCTGGTGAGGTTGCTAACCCACAGGAGGCAATTGTTAAGAGTGTTAAGTCGGTTTTATGGCGAATCTTAATCTTCTACGTGGGTGCGATCTTCGTAATTGTAACGATTTATCCATGGGATGAATTGGGTAATATTGGTTCTCCATTTGTAACTACTTTTGCTAAAGTTGGGATTACCGCTGCGGCTTCTGTTATTAACTTTGTAGTTTTAACAGCTGCTTTGTCTGGGGCTAACTCAGGTATTTATTCTTCAAGTAGAATGCTTTATAAGATGGCACATGAAGAATATGCGCCTAAGACCTTTGGTTATGTCTCAAAGCATATTGTTCCTAGTCATGCAATTATTGGTATTACTTCAGGTATTTTCATTGGCTTTATGATGAATGTTTTGTTGCAATTCTTTAGTAAGTCATTAGAAAATGTCTTCGTAGTAGTTTATAGTTCATCAGTTTTACCGGGAATGGTAGCCTGGTTTGTAATTTTGTTAGCTGAATTACGCTTTAGACGAAAAAATAAGGAGCTAATGAAGAAGCATCCCTTTAAGTTACCACTTTATCCATATTCAAATTATTTTGCTTTATTCATGTTGGTACTGATCGTAGTTTTCATGTTTATTAATCCTGAGACTCGTATTTCAGTAGCAGTTGGTGCAGTAGTATTAATCGTAGCTGCACTAGCATACGTGATGAAGTATGGTAAGAAAAATTAAAATTGAAGCAGTAAAGCACATCGTTTCACTGCTTTTTTTATATTTTAAGATACACAAAGATACATAAAAGCAATTTAAGATACACAAAGATACATAAAGATACACAAAAAATGATAGAATAAAGTAAGCGTATTGTAGTAGGTAGGTGAGCAAATGAATAATCCATTTGATCCTAGTTTTGGTAGAATACCAACAATTTTTTTAAATCGTGGTCAACTAATAGATGAAGTGGTAGAAGAGCTTGATAATCCTAATAGTCCCTATAAAGTTTCTATTGTTTACGGGATGCGTGGAGTGGGAAAAACCACTTTTTTAACTGAAGTTGGCAGAAAGGTAGAACAAGAGCCAAATTGGCTGGTTGTTGATTTGGCAATGGGATCAAACTTGATGGCTACCTTAGTAGATAATCTTTATATGAAAGCTAACTCAGATTTGCAAAAAACATTTGAATCGATTCGTGGTCTTAGTTTCTCTGCATTTGGATTGCAATTGAGTGCAGATATAAGCAAACCTACACTTTCCACTTATCAAGGAATCTTAACAAATATGTTTGCTAAGTTGAGAAAAAAGGGGATTAAGGTTTTAATCACCTTAGATGAAGTTAAATCGAATTCTGAATTAAAGAACTTTGCGGCATATTATCAGATTTTAAACAGGGAAGATTATCCAGTTGCACTGATGATGACAGGCTTGCTAGAGAATATCTCTGAATTACAAAATGAAGACGTAATGACGTTCTTATTACGCGGAAAAAGAATACCGTTGTCATCATTAAATCTATCACAAATCGAATTGAGCTATAGTAAAGTGTTTAATCAGTCTGGATATAAAGTTAATGCAGATACTTTGAATAAGATGGCTGTGATGACTATGGGCTATTCATATGCATTTCAATTGCTAGGATATTTAGTTTGGAATGCAGCTAAGGAGAGTAAGATAATTAATCAAGCATTACTTGATCAGGTTAAAATTGAATATTTAATTGAATTAGATCAAAATGCTTATACTAAAATTTTTAGTAGTCTATCCAAACAAGATAAAAAATTTGTCTTAGCAATAGCTCAAAGCAAAGACAATCGCGTCTTGATCAAAGAAATTCGAGAAAAATTAGGACGTCCAAGCAATTTTGTGGCTAATTACCGCAGACGATTGCTGGATGATCAGATCATTAAGTCAACTAATTATGGTGAGGTCGCATTTACTCTGCCTTATTTTAAAGAATATGTTTTACAACAATATCGTTTTGAACAAGGCTTAGAATAAAAATTAAAAAATAATAAAATCCACTACTTGTATATGTAATAGATTTTTTATATAATATTACATACTAAAAGTAAGTGAGGAGGAGCGTAAATGACAAGACCAATTATTGGTATTTCAGGTTCAGTAATTATTGATGATGGAGGGATTTTCCCCGGTTATCACCGCAGCTATGTAAATGAGGATTACGTAGATTCTGTAGTTCAAAATGGTGGTGTGCCTTACATTATTCCATTTACTGAAAATGATGAAGTAATTAAAGCACAGCTCGATAATGTGCAGGGTTTGATTCTTTCAGGTGGTCATGATGTTGATCCACATCAATATGGGGAAGAACCTCTGCAAAAAATAGGTGCTACTTGGCCTGCACGTGATCATTTTGATATGCGTCTGCTCAAGTTAGCAGAAGAAAATGGAATTCCGGTGCTTGGTATTTGTCGTGGCGCTCAAATTATTAATGTTGCCCATGGCGGAACATTATATCAAGATTTGTCTTACCGTAAGGAATTGACTTTAAAGCATATGCAAGGTCATACACCAGATTTGCCAACTCATGGGATGAAGGCTAAGGCTGACAGCAAGCTAGCTCAAATTTTAGGGAAGACAGAGTTTAAAGTTAATTCATTCCACCACCAATTAATTAAGGATGTTGCACCAGATTTGATTGCTTCTGCAAAGGCTCCAGATGGTGTGGTTGAAGGTTTGGAAAATAAAGCGGGTAACGTCATTGCAGTTCAATGGCACCCCGAAATGTTACATCGTAATCCAGATGTCGCATTTATGAATAACTTATTCAAATTCGTAATTGATAATGCAAAATAGGGGAGAAAAATATTGAACGAGAAAACGGGAGATAAGCTAGGCTTTTGGTCGATAGTCCTGCTAGCTATTAATGCCATTATTGGTTCAGGTATCTTTTTGACACCTGGTAGTGTGGTACAACAAGCAGGCTCAAAAGCTTTAGTTGTTTACTTTATTGCTGCGATTTTTGCGGCAATTTTAGCCATTTCATTTGCGGCTGCATCAAAGTACGTTACTAAGTCAGGGGCCGCTTATGCTTATTCAAAGGCAGCTTTTGGCGATAAGATTGGTTTTTATATGGGTGTATTGCGTTACTTTTCAGCTAGTGTTGCTTGGGGTGTAATGGCTGTTGGGGTTATTAAGTCGACTATTTCTATTTTTGGCGGCGATCCTAATAAGGCACTCAGCGTAACGGTTGGTTTCTTAGTTTTGATGGCGATCATTACGATCATCAATCTCTTTGGCCAACGCGTTTTAAAGTGGGTGATGAACCTTGCCACTATTGGTAAGTTGGCCGCTTTGATTTTAATTATTGTAGCGGGTGTTGTGTTGTTGATTACGACCGGTGCATCAAGTCACTTGTCTGAGGTTGATCAAATTACGCAAAACGGTCAAAAGATTGTACCTACTTTGACTACTACCACCTTCGTTATGGCCATCGTTTCAGCGTTTTATGCATTTACTGGATTTGAATCAGTTGCCTCTGGTTCAGAAGATATGAAGAATCCGGAAAAGAATTTGCCACGTGCGATTCCACTTGCAATCTTTATTATCGCAGTAGTTTATATCGGCGTTGTAGCGGTAGCGATGGTGATGAATCCTAAGGCTTTGATGACTACTAAGCAAGTAGTAGCTGTAGCTGCGATCTTTAATAATGAGATTTTACGGGATGTCATCTTAGTTGGTGCGCTGATTTCTATGTTTGGGATCAACGTTGCGTCTAGTTTTAACGCACCGCGTATTTTGGAAGCAATGGCACGTGAAGGCCAAATGTCTAAGGCTTTGACTAAGAGAACTAAGAATAATTTTCCAATTAGAACATTCTTTATCTCAGTCGCATTAGCTGTTTTAATTCCAATGGCGTTTGAATATAACATGGTTAACTTGATTACATTGAGTGCGATGGTTAGATTCTTAGGCTTCATCGTTGTACCAATTGCCGTTATTCAGTTCTATCGCGGCAAGGCTAAGGAAGGTGTTCTTAACGCTGATAAGAATGTTTTAACTGATGTAGTTGTACCAATTTTATCAATTGTGATTGTGATCTTCCTGCTGATCGAATATAACTGGAAGGCACAGTTCGGTGTTGCTAATAGCGCTGGTCAAATCGTTGGCGTTAACTGGTATGCCATTGCGATGATGATCTTCGGCTTCGTGATTTTGCCTTTAATCATGGCATGGATTTCAAGAAGTGAACGGAAGAATTAATAGTAAATAGTAATGTAAAGTGTCTGGGAAAAAACTAATTCTCAGACAGGAAAAAAGAACGATGATTTCCTAATGGATTTCATCGTTCTTTTTCTATACTTTAAGTGCCTTCCTTGATATTATTGAATCACCACA